>DAHUXU010000018.1 GCA_027307005.1 Gemmatimonadota bacterium | reverse complement strand
GTCGGGGCTCGCGCGGTGGCGGTGGCGACCGGGCGGTTCACGGTCGAGGATTTGGCGGCGCACGCGCCGGCGGCGGTGTTCCCCACGCTGGCCGACCCGGCCGCCGTGCTCGAGGCGATCTTCGATGCGTGAGGTGGAGCTGAAAGCGGTGCTCGACGACTGGGCGCGCCGCGCTGTGCGTCTAACGCGGGCCGGCGCGGTGCTCACGTTCGCCGGGCGCCTCGAGGACCGGCGCTACGATACGCCGCGCCGCGATCTCGCGCGCCGCGACGAAGTGCTGCGGCTGCGCATGTACCGCGATGCGTCGGGCGCCCGCGCGGAACTGGGCTGGAAGGGACCGACGGGCTACGAAGGCGGCTACAAGGTGCGCGACGAGCTGCAGTGTACGGCAGACGCTCCGGACGTTCTGGCCACGATGCTCGCCCGGTTGGGCTACGAAGTCACGCGCGCGATCGACCGGGAGATCGCGCAGTACGATCTGGAGGGCACGGCCGTGCGGTTCGAGCGCTACCCGCGGATGGACGACCTGGTGGAAGTGGAAGGCGCGCCGGCCGGCATCGAGCACGCGATTGCTACGTTAGGCATCGAGCGGTCGGCGTTCTGCACCGACCGGCTGCCGCAATTCGTGACGCGGTGGCAGCAGCGGACGGGTCAACAGCCGGCGTTGTGCGACGACGAGCTGGCCGGTCGCGCGCGCTACGCGCTCGAGGACGCCTGACGTGGGCGAGGGCGCGGTGACGGTGACGGTGAGCGGCCTGCTGCGCGGCACCGATGTGGCCGGCGACGCCGTGGCGACGCTCGACGATGAGGCGCTTCGCCTCGAGCGGTCCGGCGGCGCGGTGCGTCTGCCGTACGATCGCCTCGACGGCTCACGCTATGCGGTGGGCACGCTCGAGCTGTTCCTGACCCGCGGCGACTTGATCACGTTAGGCGGATCGCCGGGGCTGGCCGCGCTCGCCGCCGGTCTCGACCGGCGCGCGATGGCCGTGCCCGAGCTCACGCGATCGCTGCGCGCACTCGGCTCGCCGCGAGCGTCGCCGGGCGCCGACCACGATCGATACTTCGGGCCGCTGCTCGCGGCGCGCCGCGAAGCCGAGTCGGCCGCGAGTCCCGATCGCGCGCGCGCGGCGTTCGATGCGCCCTCGCTCCGCGCCGCGATGTTGCAGCGGATCCACGAGCTGGCCGCCGAGCGGCATCCGTCGGAACCGCCGGAGCGGCGCGCGCTGGACGCCGAGCTGACGGAGGCGGCCGAGCCGCTGGTCAATGCGTTAGGCGCGCTCGAGCGCGCGCAGGATGGACTGGCGTCGAGCGATGATGGCGAGCGGTATGCGGGGTGGCGTCGGTGGGCGAAGGCGCTGCAGCTGGTGTTCGAGATGGCGGACGACGTGTGGTTGTCACTCGTGCGCGTGCTGGCTGCCGATGCCCCAGGACGGCGGGGACGCCGGCGACGCTGGCTCCGGCGCGCCCCACGGGAGGATGTGTGATCGTAGGCGTCGGGCTCGATCTGGTGGACGTGGCGCGT
>DAHUXU010000731.1 GCA_027307005.1 Gemmatimonadota bacterium | reverse complement strand
CACGCCCTCGCGCAGGCGCTGGCGCCGTGCCGCGGCCACGGCGCTGAGCAGGACCAGGATGCCCGTCGCGACGCTGAACAGCGCCATGAAGCGGATCGCGATCGACACCTTGTCGACGATGCCGTCGATGGCCTGCTGGATGAGCGCGAGGTCGATCGTCGACACGTTCGGATCGTGTACGACCACCGCCCGCTGCAGCTCGGCGCGGGCGGTCGATTGCTCGACGCGCGTCAGGAACACGGTGGTCTGCGGGGCGTTGGTCAACGCCCCGGGCGCAAAGATGACGAAGAAGTTCGGCTCGAACCGGGCCCACGTCACCTGGCGCAGGCTGGTGACGATGCTCGGCACGCGAACGCCCTGCACGTCCCAGGTGATCGTATCGCCTAACGCGACGCCGAGGTCCGAGGCGAGGCTGGCGTCGATCGAGATCGGCCAGGGCCCCGTGCGGCGCGCCGTGTCCGCGGCCGCGAACCAGGTGCCGGCCACCAGTTTCTCCGAGGCGATCAACGTATCGCGATAGCTGGACCGGTACTCGCGGCGCAGCGCCCATGAGGCGCGGCGCGGATCGCGGTGGGCATCCGACACGCTGCGGCCGTCGATGGCCGCGATGCGCAGGGGCACGATCGGGACGCGCTGCAGCACCGGCGCGTGCGCGGCGCGAATCAGCGAATCGACGCCCTTCACCTGATCGGACTGCACGTCGAAGAAGGCGAGGTTGGCCCGCGTCTCGACCGAGCTTGCCGTTAGGCGCGCGAGGAGATTGCTCTGGACCAGGTACAGCGTGCTCACGAGAAACGCGCCGAACCCCAGCGAGAGCATCACCGCGCGCGTCTGATTCGCCGGACGATAGAGGTTCGCGAGTCCCTGACGCACGACGAACGGCCAATGTTCCTTGAGGACGCGCCGCGTGACACGCGAAACGATCGCCGCGGCGGCGGCGAGCAGCACGAGTGCGATGCCGACGCCCCCGCTCATCCAGACGCCCCGGCGCACCGTGCCCGCCCGGCCGATCGCAATCAGCACGACGCTCGCGGCCAGCGCGACGAGTGCGAGCAGCCGTGGCCAGTCGGACAGCATCCGGCGCATCGGGGGTACGCCGGCGGGGTCGCGCCGGATCGCTTCGAGCGGCGAAATCCGCCGCACGCCGAGGATCGGCAACAGCGCGAAGATGACGGCCACCCAGACGCCGATGGCGATGCCCGTGCCGATCGCGCGCGGCTCGAGCTGTGGGACGACCGTGACCGGCACGGCGCCGCCGAGCACTCTGGGCAGCGCCATCTGCGCGACCACTCCGAGAATGGCGCCCGCCACCGCGCCGGCGAGACCGAGGATGCCGGTTTCGAGCAGAGAGACGGTCAGGACCTGGCGCGACGTGGCGCCCAACACCCGGAGCACGGCGATCGGGTCGCGCTTCTCCTCGATGTACGCGCGGATCGCGCTGGCGACGCCGACGCCGCCTAACAGCAGCGCGACCAGCGCCACGACGCCGAGGAACCGGTTCAGCTGCTGGATGTCGTAGGTGAGCGAGCGCTCCGTGTCCTGCACGGTGCGCGTCCGCACGTGTGCGGCGTCGAGGGTAGCGCGGTGCGCATCGGCCACCGCGTTCGGATCCGTGCCCGCCGGCAGCCTGAGCAGCGCGGCGTACTCGGCGCGGCTGCCGAACACCAGCAGTTTCGTTTCCGGCACCCACTTCTCGGCGATGTAGACGCGCGGGCCGAGGGAGGATGCGATGCCGATGTCGCCGGGGACGTTCTGCAGCGTCCCCGCAATCTGGAACCGCGCCGCGCCTAACGAGAGGCTGTCGCCTAACCGAGCGCCGAGCTCGACGAGGAGGGAGCCGTCCACCAGCACGGTGTGCGACTGCTGGAGTCCGGCATAGCGGCCCGGCGGATCGGTCTCGATGGCGCCGTAGAACGGGACGCCGGGGTCGACCGCGTTCACCTGGACGAGTCGCGGCGCCGTCGCCCGCGGCACGAGGGCCATCGACGTGAACGTCGTCGTGCGCCCCACCGCAATGCCGTGCCGCGACAGCGTGTCGAGCAGCGAGTCCATCGATGCGGGGAACGCCGTGCGCGACGAGAGCGACAGGTCTCCGCCTAACAGGTCGCGCGACTGCGCGCGAATCGAGCGAACGACGTCGGCCGAGTAGGAGTCGATGGCGACGAGCGCCGCGACGCCGAGCGAGATGGCCGACATGTAGAGCAGGAGACGGCTGCGCGCCGTGCGGCTGTCGCGCCAGGCGAGCCGCGCGAGATCGCGCCAGCGTGCGCTCACGCCGCGAGCTCCTGGTCGCCGACGACGGCGCCGTCGCTCAACCGAATGATGCGCTTGGCTCGCGACGCCAGCGCCGTGTCGTGCGTGACCAGAATGATGGTCGTGCCCGATTCGCGATTGAGCTCCTCGAGCAGCTCGATGATGCGATCGCCGGTCGAAGAATCGAGGTTGCCCGTGGGCTCATCGGCAAAGAGCACGCGCGGCGCATTGGCGAAAGCGCGCGCGAGGGCGACGCGCTGTTGCTCGCCGCCGGACAGCTGGGCGGGGAGGTGTCCCGCGCGATCGGCGAGTCCGATGCGATCGAGGAGGGTGCGCGCTCGGTCACCCGCGTTGCGCTCGCCGCGCAGCTCGAGCGGCACAGCGATGTTCTCGGCCGCAGTGAGTGTCGGAATCAGTTGAAAGCTCTGGAACACGAATCCAACTTTCTCTCCACGGAGCTTGGCGCGCGCATCCTCGGTCAGCGTGCCGAGCTCGGCGCCGTCGAGGAGGACGGAGCCGGACGTCGGCGTGTCGAGGCCGGCGAGCAAGCCGAGCAGCGTGGTCTTGCCGCTGCCGGACGGACCGACGATTGCGACGAAGGCGCCGTCGGGAATGGTGAACGAGACGTCGCGGAGCACCGTGAGGGTGCGGCCGCCGCTGGGGTACGATTTGGTGAGGTGCCTAACGACGAGCATGAGAGCGGGTGTGTGGTGGAAACTGGTTGCGCTCTTGGGCCTCGCGGCCGCCGCAGCATGCGGCGGCCGCCCGGACCAAGAGCGCAACGCGAGCCATGGCGCGGCGCCGGACACCGCGGCCCGTGACCGGGCCGCGGTCTCCGCGCCCCGCGCGGAGAAGCACACGATCGTCTTCGTGGGAACGAGCCTCACCGCCGGATACGGCCTCGACCCCGACTCGAGCTTCACGTCGCTCATCCAGCGGCGTATCGACTCCCTCGGTCTAAGCTATGACGTGGTCAACGCAGGCGTCAGCGGCGAGACGTCCGCCGGCGCCCTCCGTCGCATCGGATGGGTGATGCGCCAACCGGCGGACATCGTGGTGCTCGAGGTCGGCGCGAACGACGGATTGCGCGCGCTCAACGTCGATTCGCTGCGCTCGAACCTCCAGCAGATCATCGACACAGTGCGTGCCACGCACCCCCAAGCCCGCATCGTGGTCGTCGGCATGCAGCCGCCGCCCAACCTCGGCGCGCGCTACACGTCGGCGTTTCGGCAGGTGTATCCGGAGATTGCCAGGAAGAACGACGCGGTGCTGCTCCCGTTCTTGCTAGCCGGTGTGGGCGGCGTCGACTCGCTCAATCAAGCCGATGGGATTCATCCCAACGTGCGGGGCGAGCGCATCGTGGCGGAGACGGTGTGGCGAACGCTCGAGCCGCTGTTGGGCGCAAAATCCTCTGCGAAGCGGTAGAGGTACAAGTGTGGTGTGCGACGGCGCCCCAAACTGTACCGGTACCTGCGAAACCGGCGGCTTGACCATACTTATCGGGTCAGCTAAGCTTAAAGGCTAACTACCTTTACGCGACTTCTCGCCGAGCGCGGGTCGCAGGCCGGACGCTGGCGCCAGCGCGCCAGCGTCCGACTGGTTTCTGTCACCACGATTCTCAGGTCACGTGCTTATGGCAATGCCGGCAACGCAGATCCGCCGAGGAATGGTCATCGTCTTCGAGGGCGAGCCGTGTCGCATCATGGACTTCCGCCACCACACGCCGGGCAACCTGCGGGCGATGGTGCAGACGAAGATGAAGAATCTGCGCACGGGCTCGAATTTCGAGCATCGCTTTCGGGCCGCCGACACCATCGAAAAGGCGTCGCTCGAGACGCACGATCTGGAGTTCCTGTATCAGGGCGGCACCACGTATCACTTCATGAACACCGAGAACTACGACCAGCTCGAGATGGATGACGAGATGCTCGGTGACGCGGCGCAGTGGATGCAGCCGGGCATGAAGATCGTCGCCGAGTACTATGAGGGGAAGCCGATCGGGATCGAGCTGCCCAATTCCGTCGAGCTCGAGATCGTCGAGACGGCGCCGGTGATGAAGTCGGCGACGAAGACGTCGTCGTTCAAGCAGGCGAAGCTCGAGAACGGTGTGACGGTGAACATCCCGGAGTTCATTCCGTCGGGGATTCGCGTTCGCGTGAACCCGAATACGGGCGAGTACATCGATCGCGCGAAGTGAGCGTGTCGAGGCGTTGATTCACCCATGGTGCACCGTTAACATTTGCATCTCGTCGGCGTCGCCCGTGGAGGGCGCGTTCGGCGTCATGGTGACCGTAGCTCAATTGGTTAGAGCACCGGACTGTGGCTCCGGGGGTTGTGGGTTCAATTCCCATCGGTCACCCTGGGGAATGGGCAATGGGGTGTGGGGTCCAGAGCGGGTCGGCGCGTCGGTTGCGCCGAGCGTTAGGCAGCGGGACCGCAGACCGTGCACGTTAGGTCCGTAGCTCAATTGGTAGAGCACCGGTCTCCAAAACCGGCGGTTGGGGGTTCAAATCCCTCCGGGCCTGTGGGAGATTGGCCGACAGCAGACGGCGGTATCGTCTAGGGGACCAGGACGGAGCCCTCTCAAGGCTCAAACACGGGTTCGAATCCCGTTACCGCTATCGGCAGTGCGGCCCCATCGTCTATCGGTTAGGACGGCACTCTTTCAAGGTGCAGAGAGGGGTTCGACTCCCCTTGGGGCTATGAGGGGACGTGCAGGTGCAGGAGCATGGAAGTCGGGGGCTGTAGCTCAGCTGGTTAGAGTGCCGGTCTGTCACACCGGAGGTCGCGGGTTCGAGCCCCGTCAGCCCCGTTAGGCAAGTGTCGCGCATGCTGCCCTGGTGGTGAAATTGGTAGACACGCCATCTTGAGGGGGTGGTGCCGAAAGGCGTCGCGGTTCGAGTCCGCGCCAGGGCATGCCGCCAGCGTAGCTCAGTGGTAGAGCACTCGATTCGTAATCGAGCGGTCCTCGGTTCAATCCCGAGCGCTGGCTCTCTTCGTTAGGCCAATCATCACCCGCACACGCCGCGGCCGCCCAGGTCGCGAGCCCTCCGTCTCTCCGACGTCGCGATGCCCGGGATGGTGACCGCCAACTCGTCGCGTGTCGCGCGCTACCCCGACCACCATGAGATTCGGCATTCGCGCAACACTCGCCCTCGCGTTGGCGGCGGCGGCCGCCCCCGCCGCGCTCGCCGGCCAGACTGGGACCCCCGGCGCCCGCGATACCGCGGCGCGCCAGCCTAACGACACGGTCGAGCCGCCGCCCGCCCGCCTGGCGCTCGCCGATACCCTGATGCGCGAGCTGCACGCCGACACCTTGATCCACGCGGCGATGAAGAACAGCTTCGATGCGATGATCCGACAGCAGCCGGCGCTCGCCATGTACCGCGATGTCTTCGACGCGTGGGCGGCCAAATACCTGACGTGGAACCAGTTCGGCCCGCCGATGATGCGCGTCTACGCGCAGGAATTCACGGACGACGAGCTGCGGACGCTCATCGGATTCTATGCGACGCCGGTCGGGCAGAAGCTCGCGCTCGCACAGCCGGACCTCATGCGGCGCGGCGCGGAAGTCGGCCGCTCGCTCGGCGAAAAATACGCGCCGCAGCTCCAGGAGATGATTCGCGAGCGGCTCTCGGCGCGACCCGACTCCACACGCTGAGTATCCGGGTTAGGCGATCGGACGCCGTCAGTGCCGGCTGCCGGACACCTGCACCGTCACCACGGTGGGCACGACGACGGTGCTGTCGCCGTCGGTCCACGAGCACGGCAGCGTGAGCGCGCCGCTCAACGCGATGTCGCCGTTCCGTACCACGCCGCCCATCGCCCCCGACACCGCCTGCGTGAAGTCGCAGGAGGGCATTGCGGTCTCGAGAAACGTCACCGCCGTCAGCGGCGTCAGATTCGGGTCGCCGAAGCGTGTGATCGTGACCGAGCCGCCCGTCGTCATCGTGCCCGCGATCGTGCCCGAGCCGCCGTCGTTGTTGATGGAGAAGGAGCCGCTGAACGAGCCGTCGCCGGCCGGCGCGCCTAACGAGATCGTGCCCAGCGTTTGCGGCAGCGTCGCCGATCCGTTGATGCTCGCAGCGGTCATCGTCGGTTGAAAGAACACATCGTAGGAGCCGGCGCCGCCGCCGCTCGTGCCGTTCGAGCCGGTCATGCTGCTGCATCCGGCGACGAGCGCGGCCAATACCCAGACATACCGAGATCGCATCGTCCTCCTCCGGAGAGTGCCACTGCGTGGGTGTGCTCCGTGGAGACGGATCGGCCGACCGGACGTCACCGGCCTCATCCCGTATGACTAACGATACGCCTCCGTCTGGATGCGGTAGAGCTCGGCGTGCTGGCTGCCGCGCGAGCCGACCTCGACCCGGCGTGCGCCAGGCCGCGGCGAGCGGGCAATCCGCTGTGGGAAGCGCTCCGAAGCATTGCCATTCCTTCCGTGCGCGCAGCCGCTCGAATCAGAACAGATACTTGAGGCTGATGTTGCTGTAGAGTTGCGCCGTGTAGGGCGCAGGGATGATGTACCCGTCTCCGCGGCCGCCGTCCTGCGCCTGCGCGAGCGCGGCGTAGTTGGCGCCGACGAAGAGGAAACTATAGTACGTGCTGCCGGTGATGTTGTCACCGCCGACGGCCAGATCGAGCAGCCAGTGCGCGTTCACCGTCTTCTTGTAGCCGAGCTTGAGACCGAGCAGGTCGTACGAGCGCACCCAGGTCGAATTGTCGAACGTGACCGGCACCTTGGACACGTACTGGTAGGCGCCGTTGAGGTAGATGCCGACGTTGGTTCCCACGTCGAGGCCCGCGTTGACCATGCTGCGCGGGACGCGCGGCACGTCGTTGCCGGAGAAGTCGACGGTCTGCGCGTTGTCGTTGTTGTCGCTCTTGAAGTCGGTGAACTTGGCGTCGGTGAAGGCATACGACGCCCAGGGCCGCACGCTGGAAATGGGACGCGCCGTGTCGCTCACGGCGAGGTAGCTCAACGACAGCTCGACACCGCGGTTGCGCTGGTGGCCGGCGTTGGTGGTGAAGGTCACGGAGTTTGCCGTTTCCGACACCAGTTTGTGTGTGTTCTCGATGTCGAACACCGAGAGCTGTCCCGTTAGGCGCTGGCGCAGAAACGTGCCCTGCGCGCCCACCTCGTATTGCACGGCGCGCTCGGGTGCGAGGTCGAGGTCCACGCTGCCATCGCTCGCCACCACGTTGCTCAAGAGCGGCGGCGTATAGCCGGCGCTCACGCTGGCATACAGGAGCGCGTTGCCGTGGATTTCCTTGCTCACCGCGACCCGCGGATCGAAATCCCACCCGAACGTCTCCGACGACACGTGGGTGGTGTCGAACAGCGTACCCGAGTTGAGCAGGTTCCGGATGTTGAACTGGTTCTTGTTCAGGCTGACGCCGGCAGTGACGGTGAACGACTCCGGAAAGAGAAAGCTCCACTCCGTGAACAGCGAGGACGCGGTCGCGCCGTTCTCCTGGTCCGTTGGGCGCTCGGGGAAGGGCGGCGCCGGCACGATGAACACCCCGTTGGTCGTGAGGTTCGACTGCTGCACCGAGGCGCCCAGCGTGCCGCCGACGCCGGTGCTCGCGCCTAACTGGCCGGTGAAGCCGAATTGCGTGCGCGCGCCGAAGTTGTACTGAGTGACATCCGTGAATCCGTGGGCGAACGGCTGGCCCGACTGGCGGCCGACGCCGAACACCGTCGTCTGGTTGTTGAAGTGGTCGCCCAACCGGAGCTGGTCCGTGAGTCCGCTGATGAAGCTGGTGACGCGGATGTGCGAATTGTTCGCGAGGTACGCGGCGTTGCTCTCCGGCACTCGACCGTAGAACGGCGTGCTGTCGATCTCGCCGGCGAGCTCCTCGAACGAGCGATTGTAGGAGACGTACGCCGACAGCGTTTGCGTAGTGCTCACGGCCATGTCGCCGGCGGCGCGGACGTAATCCTTCCTGGAGCCGCTGTGCGGCCGGAACGAGTCGTACGTCTGGTGGCCGTAGTTGAGCGACAGATCCCCGTTGTCGTTGGCCGTTTCGAACGACGTGTTGGTGCGCACGAGCCCGTCGGTGCCGCTCACCACCTGTTGCCCAACACTCGTTGCGTTAGGCGAAGGCCGAGCGGTGGTGAGGAGCACGGTGCCGCCGATGTCGCTGTTGTAGAGGCTCGACGCGGGTCCCTTGATCACCGTCACGCTGCCTAACGTCGAGTAGTCGATGTCGTCGAGCACCGTGGCGCCGGTCGCGTCGGTGATGGGGATGTGGTTCAAGAACACCTGGTAGCCCAGCCCGTTGGAGTTGGGGCTGTTGCCGCTCGTGCTCGGGTAGTAGCCGCGCAGCGTGATCCGCGCGCCGCCCCACGGTGTCCGCGTCTGCATGAACACGCCCGGTACCGTGTTGATCGAGCTTTGCAGGCTCAAGCCGCTCGATCGATCGAGGTCGTGCTGCGTGAGCACGGCCGTCGAGGGCGACGGACTGTTCGCCACGACCTGGACGCCGGCGAGCTTGACCGGCGCGACCGACAATCGGATGCGAATGGCGGCCGCCGGATTGGTGACCGGGACGTCCTTGGTCACGTAGCCGATCGCCGAGATGGTGATGTGGTCCAGCCCGCCGCTCGAGGAAAGCCTGAAGGCGCCGTGCTCGTCGGTCATCGTGCGCACGCTCGTGTCGGGTGCGGTTACTGTAGCGCCGGCGATGGGCGCACCACTTTGATTGTCGACCACGGTTCCGTGGACGGACGCTTGGGCGTGCAGGGCGGCCGGCGTCGCGAGCGCGAAGAGGGCGGCGACGAACTTATGCATGCAGCGAATTCCTTTGTTGGATGGGTGAAGCGAGTCGGGCCGAACCTCGATTGCATCGTAACCCGGGTCGGGCGTACGAGGCTGCTACGCGATGAGAGGGCGCGGCGTTGTAATCTTGCGGTCAGGTTCACGAGGTTGCAGTGGGTCGC
This sequence comes from Gemmatimonadota bacterium, assembly GCA_027307005.1. Taxonomy (GTDB): domain Bacteria; phylum Gemmatimonadota; class Gemmatimonadetes; order Gemmatimonadales; family Gemmatimonadaceae; genus JADGGM01. The sequence goes on along the minus strand of DAHUXU010000731.1, from coordinate 11,827 downwards.
GGCAACAAACTGATGAACGTTGCAGCGCGCTCTTTTCGGACTTGAGGGGGAATCAGGCGGGAGCTACGTTGCTGCGGAGCAGGGCAATACGCGGGCGTAATTCAGTTGGTAGAATGCCAGCTTCCCAAGCTGGACGTCGCCGGTTCGAGTCCGGTCGCCCGCTCCTGGAGCATCGGAGAAACAGCAACTTACGAAGGCCGACCGGCAAGCCTGGTCGGCTTTTCGTGTTTCTGTGGTTGGCACTCGCCTCGAGAGCTAAGAACTTGGATTCGACAGGGAGACGCACAGCGAGGTGAGATGATCGGCGCTGGCGCGGGTCACTCGTACCGCAGCGCCTGCATCGGATCTACCCGCGATGCCTTGAGCGCCGGCAGGAACCCCGCCGCGAACGCGACCATCGCGAGCGCCACCGCTGCCGCCGCGATTACCACCGGATCGTATCCCTGGAGCCCGTACAGCAACGACTGCGCGGCCCGCCCGAGCCCCATCGCCGCGGCGATTCCGATCGTCCCGCCGATCAGCGCCATCACGCCGACCTGACGCAGCACCAGCCCTTGCACCGAACCAGCGTCCGCGCCGAGCGCCATGCGCACGCCGATCTCACGCGTCCGCTGGGCGACCGAGTATGCGAGCACACCGTACAGACCGATCGCCGCGAGCAGCGTCGCCAGGAGCGCGAACGCCACGGTCAGGTCGCCGATCATGCGGTCGAGATAGACGTTGTCGCGCACCTGCTGGGGCAGGGGCTCGAGCGCTTCGAGCGGCAGATTCGGATCGATGCGCTTCATAGCCGACCGGATCGCGCGGGTGCTCTGATCCGTGGGCAAGGCCGTTCGCACGTAGAACGTGTTCTCGCCCTGGAACTCCGACTGCGCCAACGGAAGGAAATAGACCGGCGGAATCTTGTCCTTCACCTTCGCGTATTTTGAGTCTTTGGCCAGCCCCACGATCTCGATGTTTAAAGAATCATTATACACGGACATGTGCTTGCCGACGGCATCGTGGCCAAGATTGAACTTTTTCGCGAACGCCTCGTTCACGATCGCGACCCTCGCGGCACCCGTGTTGTCCCCTGCGGTGAAGTCGCGCCCCGCCAGGAGTGGCACGCCGAGCACGTGGAAATAGTTCGGCCCCACGTTGCTGTAGCGCGAGGCGTCATCGGCATCGGGCAGCTTCCTGAATCCCTCGACTGATACGCTTCGGCCCCGGTAGTTGCCCCCGAGTAGCCGAACGGTGGACGACGTGACCCCTCGCACGCCGGGAAGCGCCGCGAGCGTCTGCTCGATGCGGTCATACAGCGCGGCCGTGCGGGTGCTGTCGTACCCGCTGCGCGCCGGCGAGATGCCGAACTGCACGACGTGCTCGATGTCGATGCCGAGATCAACACGGCTGATGTTCCGGAGGCTCTTGATGAAGAGCCCTGCCCCGATCAGGAGCGCCATCGAGAGCGCGATCTGGACGGTGACGAGCGACGCGCGGAAGCGCTCCGCGCCGCGATCGCCGGCGAGCTTCCCGGAGTTGTTGCGCAGCGCCGTCACCAGGTCCGGCCGCGTGCTCGAAAACGCGGGTGCGAGCCCGAAGAGGAGACCCGTCGCCAGCGAGACGACCGCCGTGAACACGAAGACCGGCGCGCTCAAGTGAAAGTCGTACGCGCGGGCAGCGTCGCTCGACAGTAGGGCAATGATCCCGTTCAGCGTCCAGTACGCGATCACCACACTCACGATCCCGCCCAGCACCGCGAGCAGCACCGACTCGGTCAGGACCTGCGTGATGAGCTGCCGTCGCGTGGCGCCGAGCGCGAGCCGCACCGCCATCTCCGTGGTGCGGTTCGCAGCGCGTGCCAGCAGCAGATTGGCGATGTTGGCGCACGCGATCAGCAGCACGATGCCGGTGACGACGAAGAGGAGCGTCAGCGGAAGCCGCGACGCCGTGATAGCCGCGCTCTGGCCTCTGCGTCCGTCGGTGAGCGTGATGACCTGGCCGCGGAATCGTGCCGCGGTCCGGGGGCCCATGCCTTTGATCCGCGGTGCCTCGACATCGTTGATGATCGCGTGATACGTGGGGTTGAGCGACGCGGCAGCCTGCTCCATCGTTGCGCCCGGCGCGAGGCGCCCGAACATGTAGACAAAATGCTCATCGCGATTGGCTTCGACGTCCTTCCATCCGTCGATCATGAGACCGGCCATGCTGATCGGGACAAACACGTCCGGCCGCACGCCCAGGGTGGTGCCGCTGAACCCGCGCGGGGCGACGCCGACGATCGTGAGTGATTGGCCATTCACCGTGATCTGTTTGCCGAGCACCGCCGGGTTCGCTCCGAGAGCGCTTTCCCAGAAGGCGTAGCTCAGCACCGTCACGTAGTTCCCCTCGATGGGCTGATCATCGGTCCGGGAAAATAGGCGCCCGAGCGCCGGCTGAATGGCGAGCACCGGGAAGTAGGACCCCGAGACCAGGATCCCGTCGCCCCTGATCGCGGTTTGCCCGGGCATGGCGAGGCTGACGTTGAACGGCATGTGGCCGGCGATTCCGCTGAATGCCGTCGTCGGCGCCGCCCGTTCGAGGTCGCGGAACATCGGGTAGTCGTAGGCCTCGTCGCAGTCCCCGGCCGTGCCGCAGTTGTAATACATCACTTGCGGGCCCGAACTGGCGAAGTTGACCAGACGGTCGGGGTGCGAAACCGGCAGCGGCGCCAGCAGGATCTCGTTGAACAGGGAGTAAATCCCGGCGTTCGCGCCGATCCCCAGCCCGAGCGACAGGATGGCGAAGATCGTCACGAACGGGGTTCTGAACAGCGTGCGGAACGAAAGCTCGAGACGGCGCATGGCGAGGGGGTGCCAAGGCGGTTGCCTGTTTTGTTGACGTCGCCGGCGCTGCTACGGGTACCGGCGGCTTCGGTCGAACGATGCCGTTCGATGAGACATCCGCAGTGGCTCGAGGGTTGGGAGGATTCTTGCACGCTCTCGGCGCCGATCCGCAATCCGGAACGCGAAATCGTTGCACTGCGAGAACGCGCGATCAGCCGTGTCGATGCGACAGGCTTCGCCAGCACCGTTGCCACAATCGTCTCGCCTCCCAACGCGGCGTCGCACGCGGAGTTTGACCGCGTTGAAGGCGCATTGGCTGGCGGTGTTCAGGCGGCTTCCTCTCGCGAATCGTGAGACCGCGCTTCTTCGAAAAGCAGAGATCCGCAACGCCCAGCGCTTTCACGTCGCGCAGATTGGTCCGCGAGGTGAAGCCGCCGTCGAACGTCGTCTGTCTTCACCTGCTTCAGATCGGACTGTGAGGCTGGGGACCGTTGGGGACCGTTGACGCTTGATTCTGCGGCCCCAGCCAATGTGCTCGGGGCCGTTCGCGTTTGATGCGGCGCGATTCTACACCAAGTACGGTCTTGTCGGGTTCACCGACGTTGAGCGCGGGCTGTTCTTGCCTACCGCTACCATCGCTCGGCTCATCTCGTAGTGGACCTCGTCCAAAACACCCCGGCACAGCAGCTGTTTTGAACACGCTCACCCCGACGTCCCGTGCGATACGCGCTCGATGGCGCGCTCGAAGAGTGCCCGCGTCGCCGCCCGACATCCGTCGCCGAGGCACGTTTGCGCTCGCAGACCAACGATGCGCCCGCCCAGGACGCGCGGCGTGGCCATCGGCATCTCGAGTCGCGTGCCATCCGCGAGCATGAGCGTCGGTGTCCCGCGCACGCCGAGCTCTTTGCGTCCCATGTCGAACTCGTGTTCCACCTGCTGCCGTACGGCGCCTCCGTCGCCGCCGTCGAGCGCCCGCGCGGCATGCGCGACATCGCCGCCGAGTTCGCGCACGAGGTCCAACAACACCTCGGGTTTGCCGATGTTTCGGCTCTCGGCAAAGAACGCGCGGCGCACGCGGAGGTCGAGCGCGTGCGCGAGCTGGTCATCTTGGTTAGCCACGGCGCGCACCGCGGTGAAAGCCGGAAGCGTTGTCGTGGGCCAGTCGTCGCCGGTGAACGCCTTGAATTCCGCCGTCGGCTCCTGCAGCGCGGCGAGCCACCACTCCTCCGAAAGGAGCGCACGGGGCGCCGCCTTACCACCGAGTAGTTCGAGAGGAAAGGCCCTGGTTCGCACACGTACGCGCCCCTCGTACTCGGGCTCAACCTGTCGCAGGCGCACGGCCGCGATATAGCACCAGGGTCAGTAGTATTCAGCCCACTCCCAGATTTCGGGCATGCTCATGCTCATCATATGCGCATCTCGCGGTATTCAGTGATGTTCAGCGATGGTCCGAAGCGCTCGCTCCCGCCAGAGTGTGCGCCTGGCGCGGCTGGTAGCTGCCCACCTCCGCGCCGAAACTGATTGCAAGGCGGTTCCAGCCGTTGATCGTGATGATCGCCAGCGTGAGGTCGACCAGTTCCTTCTCGTCAAAGTGCTCGCGCATGCTCGCAAACAGCTCGTCGGAGACGCCGCCGGGGATGAGCGTCACGGCCTCGGTCCACGCGAGCGCCGCACGCTCGCGAGGCGTGTAGAACGGCGCTTCGCGCCACGCACTCAGCACGTAAATGCGTTGCTCCGTCTCGCCCTCGGCGCGCGCATCCTTGGAGTGCATGTCGAGGCAGTACGCGCAGCCGTTGAGTTGCGACGCGCGGAGTTTCACCAACTCGAGGAGCGAATGCTCGAGTCCGGAGCTTTGCGTGTACTGTTGCAGTGCCTTCATCGCATGCACCGCGCCGGGCGCGATGTGCCGATAGTCGACTCGACGGGTCATTGGTGTTTCCTCGAGGTACGACTCTAAAGCCCGACTTCAGGCGCGGACTGCTCGCCGCGCAGCTCGTCCCATGCCGCGGCTTCCCATTCGCGTTCCAGCGCGCGGCCGCCGGGCCGGCGGGGATTTCTCGTGCCCGGCAGATGCCAGTGCGCTCGCTGCCCCGGGACGGGTCCGCCCAGACGCTCGCTCGGCGTTTGCCGCGTGGCGCCGCCCTCACCGGGATGCGCCATCGCTTCTGCGAATCGCTCGGCGTTCGTCGTCAGTTCGTCGAGGAAGGCGCGCACGTTAGCGTCGCCGATGTCGCGCACGAGCTTGGGGATCAAGCCTTTCATCAGGATCAAGCGCTCGCCCGGCGTGAGCGCTTGCGCGCGTCGGAGGAGGTGCCGAATCTCGGCGCGGTCGAGCCACGCATAGAATGGACTTTCGCGCCATTGGTCGATCTGTGCCATGTTTCCTCGCATTGCAGAAGAGGAAGGCGTCACGCTGAATGTTCGCGCCGACGGGTGCTGGGCGGCGTGACCGATGTCTCACCAGCCACGCCGCCCCAAGCAGCTCGCTCGTCGACGCTTAACCTCGACGCCAACGCGGGCCGCGGTGAGCGCATCGGCGTTTACCACGACCGGTTAGGCCGCGATGACCTCGTTGAGGGCGCCGCAGAGCGTTTCCGCGTCGACCTCGGCAGCGCGTGCGGCATCGACAATGCTCAGCGCGCCGCCGCAGCACGTGTCGAGTCCAAACCGATTGAAGACCGGGCCCGTGGACGGATAGCGCGCGAGCACCGCGTTCACGCTCAGCGAACAATCCAGATTCGGATGCGCAGGTCGAGCGCCAGCAGCGGTGCTAACGCGATCGGCGCCACGCGTGTTGGCGCACGTCGTATCGTTCGTATTGTCGGGTGTCATCGTGTTCCTCCTGAAGTCGTGAGTCGGATTGTGTCGATGCGGTCGAGAGCATCGAGGAGCGGGCAGTCACCAATGGGGCCGCGCCCGCCGCGACAATGGCCGGCCAGGTGCACGAGCGCATGCTTGATGCGCTCGAGATCATGCAGCTTGCGATCGATGTCAGCGATCTTCGCCTCGGCGCGCGTCTTCACCGCGGCGGCCGGCGTCGCTGGATCGAGCCGCAGCGCGAGAAGCTCGCGGATCTCCGCGAGCGTGAAGCCAAGCTCCTGTGCGCGTTTGATGAAATGCAGCCGGTCGAGCGCCTCCGAACCGTAGTCGCGGTAGCCTGACGGCCGTCGCTCGGGCTCCGGCAGGAGCCTGCGTCGCTCGTAGTACCGGATGGTCTGAATGTGGACGCCCGCACGAGTGGCGAGCTCACCGATTTTCATAGAATGATTCCCTGAGGCGACTCATTGCCGGCGTACGCCGAAGCCGTGCTGCTCGAGCGCGCGGACGACCTCTCGCACGTGCTCTGCCCCGCGGGTCTCGAGCTGCATCACGATCTCCACGTCTCGCACCGAGATGTCGGCGAAGGCGCGCGCGTGCGAGAGCTGGAGCACGTTGGCGCCCGCGGCCGCAACCAGTGCTGTCACGCGCGCGAGATTGCCCGGGCGATCCGGCACGGTGATCGCGAGCATCGCGAGTCGCCCGTCAGTGACCAGGCCGCGGGCGATGATCCGCTCGACCATGTTGACGTCGATGTTGCCGCCCGAGAGCACCATCGCGGTGACATCCTCCTTGGCGATCGGCAGCTTGTCTGCGACCAGCGCCGCGAGCGGGACTGCACCCGCGCCTTCGGCCAACACCTTCTCGTGCTCGAGCAACAGATGGATCGCCATCGCGATCTCGTCCTCGTCCACGCTCACGATGTCGTCGACGTAGCGCTCGATGAGTGGAAAGGTCCGCTCGCCCACGCGTTTCACCGCGATGCCGTCCGCGAGCGTGTCCGCAGACTCGAGCTTTACGATGTGGCCGGCGGTGCGCGACGCGAGTGCGGACGGCGCCGCGGCGGCTTCCACGCCGAAGATCCTCACCGACGGACGCTGCTCCTTGATCGCGATGGCGATACCCGAGATGAGACCGCCGCCGCCAATCGGCACGACCACTGCGGTGAGGTCGGCGTGCTGCTCGAGCAACTCGAGGCCGATCGTACCCTGGCCGGCGATCACACGATCGTCGTCGAAGGCGTGCACGAGGACGCGCGACTCCTCTCGCTCGAGCCGCTTCGCTTCAGTGATCGCCTCGTCGAGCGTCGCGCCATGAAAGTGCACCTCCGCGCCGAACCGTCGAGTGTTCGACACCTTGATGAGCGGCGTGTGCTCGGGCATCACGACTTGCACGGGAATACCGAGTCGCGCGCCGTGGTAGGCGACGGCTTGTGCGTGGTTGCCGGCGCTCGCTGTGACGACGCCGCGCGAGCGTTCCTCGGTCGTGAGCGCGAGGAGGCGGTTCAACGCACCGCGATCCTTGAACGATCCGGTGCGCTGCAGGTTTTCGAGCTTGAGAAAGAGCGGAGCAGGGACGCGGTCGCGGAGCGCGAGCGCGGGCACGAGCGGCGTGCGCACGACAGTGCCACGGATGAGCTCACGAGCGCGCTGGACGTCGGCGAGCGTTGGCATGGCGATGGCGTCGGGTGCAGCGACCGTTCCACTCATCGCGCCGACAACGCCGCCGTTCTCGTGAATGCACCGACCAGTCCACCAACAGAGCACTCGTGAGCTTTGCTCATCGTTCCTCTCGGTCGATTCCCAATCGCAGGATAACCTCTATACCTGAGTATAGAGTCAAGGGTGCAACTCATGGGTTCAATTTCGAGACCTTTTTCGGCGGCCATGATGCCCACACACTCGTCGGTCGGCGTGCGCTCGGTGCTGCAGAGTTAGCTGGATACGAGGTGTTAGCGAGGGCGGTTCAGCAAGAGCGCGTCAAGAAGTTCGCATTGACTCGTAATTCGAAAGCGTTTGCGAATTGCTCCAACCGCAAAGGCGCGATATGCTCATAGCTTGGCAACAGCCGCTGACACGTACACTCTCTCGATACCCGAAGCTTGAGCCAGCCGGCATCAGAGCGTGGGCTCTCGTGGGCGCACTTTCGGTCGCTCGTCGAACGGCTCACGGACGGGATCACCGTGCAGGCCCCCGACGGGACACTGGTGTACGCCAATGAGCTCGGCGCCCGCCTGAGCGGATATGCGTCGCCCGCCGAGTTGTTGGCGGCGCCGGTCGGCGATTATGCTCGCAGCTTCGACGTGATGGATCAGTCGGGCGCACCGATGCATCTCGAGGATCTGCCCGGACGACGCGCGCTCCGCGATGGAGAGGCGCACGGCATCCTCCAGGTCCTCGAGCGCGCAACCGGCCGGCGGCGTTGGAGCGACGTCAAGTCGTTCGCCATGCGCGACGATGGCGGACGCGTCGAGTTCGTCGTCAATGTCATCCGCGATGTGACGGGTTCGTTCGAGAGCCTGCGCGCGGCCGAGGCGCGAGAGACGATCGAGGCGCGAGCACGCGACCGTGCCGAATTCCTGTCGCGGGTGACGGCGCTTCTCAACGAGTCGCTCGACTGCGAGCAGACGCTGCATCATCTGGCCGCCATGCTCGTGCCGAAGCTCGCGGACGTGTGCACCATCGATCTGCTCGATCGCCGCTCGGGCGCGCTGCGCCGCGTGGCGGTCGACCACCAGAATCCGGCTGCGGTGCGCTGGCTGCTGGACGCGCAGTTCCCGCTCGACGCGGCCGTGCCTAACGATCTGCCCGACGTTTTGCGCACGGGCGAGCCGACGGTGCGCGCGGTGCGGTGGCATGATGGGCGAGCGCGGCACGAAGATGCGCGCGGCACCGATGGGACCGAGTTGTGTCGCCGGCTCGACGGCGCGTCGGCGATGTTCGTCCCGATTCGAACGGCCGGTCGGCCGGCGGGCATCCTGGGCCTGGTCGCAGCGGTGTCGACGCGGTTCACGGATGATGATCTCGCGGTTGCCACCGACATTGCCCGCGGTGCGGGCGCGGCCGTCGAACGCGCGGAGGTGTACGCGGATGCGACCGAGCACGCGCGATGGTTGTCGCGCCTGCAACAACTCACCGTTGGCCTTTCGCGCTCGGCTACCGTCGCCGATGCGATCGACACGTCGACGAACCTGGCGCGCCAGGTGTTCGAGGCGGACGCCGTCGGATTGTGGCGTCTGAGCGGGGACCGCCGGTACCTCGAGCTGTGCGGCACGTACGGCGGCACCGACGCGTCGCGCCGAGCGGCGCAGATCCTGCCGGTCGAAGCGGAGCTGCCGCCTAACGCCGTGCTTGCGTTAGACGAGCCCCTGATGCTCGAGACGCCCGAAGCCGTCTGCGCGCGCTTTCCGGACATGCGCGACATGGTGCGCGAGCTGGGCATCGGCGCCATTGCCAACGCGCCGGTGAAAGTGGCGGGAGACATCATCGGCGTCCTGGCCTTCCGCTACAATACGCCGCGCACGTTCAACGATGACTACGTGACCGCGTTCCGCACGTTCTCCAAGGAGCTCGGGCAGGCGCTCGACCGCACGCGGATCCACGCCGAGTTGACAGACGCAAAACGCGCGGCCGACGAAGCGAGAAAGGCCGCGGAGGCGGCGAACGGCGCCAAGTCCGCCTTCCTGGCCACGATGAGCCACGAGTTGCGCACGCCGATCAACGCGATTCTCGGATTCACGGATCTGCTCCAGCTCGGCACTGCAGAAGACCAGCAGCCGGCGCGCGCCGACTATGTCCTGCGGATCAGAAAGAATACCGAGCACCTGCTCGAGCTGATCAACGACATTCTCGACTTGTCGAAGGTGGAAGCCGGGCAGCTCATCATCGACAGTGCCGAATCAGCGGCCGCTGACGTCGTCGACGACGCCATGGCGGTCGTGCGGCACCAGGCGAACGCACGAGGCGTCGAGCTCTCCGCGCAGTGCGCGTCGGACACGCGCTACCTCGGCGATCCGCTGCGCGTGCGGCAGGTCCTGTTGAACCTCTTGTCTAACGGAATCAAGTTCACGCCGGCGGGCGGCCGCGTCACGATTGCATGCGCGACGGACGGCGCGACGACGTCATTCAGCGTGGCCGACACCGGCATCGGAATCGACGCCAAGGACCTCGAGCGCATCTTCGAGCCCTTCGTCCAAACGGCGTATGTCTATACGCGCGAGTCTGGAGGGACCGGGCTGGGACTGGCGATCAGCCGCCGTCTTGCGCAGTTGATGGGCGGCCGACTCAGCGTCGAGAGCACTGTTGGTCAGGGAGCGACGTTCACGCTCACGCTTCCTTCGCGGGAGCGTCGCCGGCGCCGCCGGTAGCATACCGGACCGCGGTTCCCGCGCTTCGGGTGCGGGCGATCGGAGGCCCGGGGGCGTCCGTTAGGCGTGCGTCGCCGGCCGACCCGGCGCCCGCGTGCTCGCGCCTGGCCGTGGCGTCGACCACGATGGCCGCTGCGTCCTCGATGGACACCCGGCCCGTGTTGATGAGCACGTCGTAGAGCATCTCGCTCCGCCAGTTCTGATGAAAGTGCCGCTGGACGTAGGCCTGCCGGTCGGCGTCGGCACGGCGCAGCATGGTCGTCGCGCGGCCGGCGTCGATGCCGAAGCGCTGCATCACCCGCTCGACCCGCGCCGCCAGAGGAGCGATGACGCGAACGTGCAGCGCGTCGTCCCGGCCGGCGAAGATGCATTGCGCCCCGTGCCCGACGACGACTAACGGCGGCGACTTGCCGGCCTCGACGATCGCGGCACGCGTGGCCTCGGCGATGCGATCCGCAGTCACCACATCGGTTGTCGGCGGGAACGAAATCATCTCCGACTGCGGCATGATCAGGACGGCGGCGATGCGCGCTGCCAGTGACGGCGGATGCTCGTCGAGGTGCTCGACCGTGGTGTGGGCGCAGCGGAGGCGGCCCGCAACGCGGTGGATGAGCTCCTGGTCCAGCACCGGCCAGCCGAGCCGAGCGCCTACCGCGGCGGCGAGCTCGCTTCCTCCGGCGCCGAATTCCCGGCTGACGGTGATCAGACGCGTCTCGACGAGCGTCACTCGAGCACCTTGCCTGACGACGGGTACGATCCTGATCGCAGGAGTTGCAGGCGACGTGCCGACGAGAAAATCTCTCGGCACCGTCTGAGAACTTGACGATTCGGCCGCCGACGGCAAGAGTCGAAAGAAATCGCCGGAATAAGCAAACTCAGCAGTTGACGCGGATCGGGGCACTCGCGAACGTGCGCGTAATGCGACTTCGCGCCGTCCCTGTCTCGAGAGCCGATCGAATCGCGAGTACCGCGGCTGCGTCCGGTATGACGATCGCCGCCGCGCTCCTCGTGTTCACGAGCGCGCCGTCTCGGTTCGTGCCCGTGGCCATGCCGGCGGGTGCGCCTGAGGCCGATCCGGATGCGCAGCGCATCGCGTACGTCCGTCCCATGCCGACACCGGCGGCGCCACCGGTTCGGCCGGTGATGCGGTCTCGGACCCCGGCGCGACCGCGGGCGGCGGCGCGGCCAACGGACGAGCGCCGTGCCGGAGCACCGCGGCCTAACGCTGCAGTGCCGGACTCGAGCGCCGGAGCGCCTGCGCCGGCGCGGACGAGCCCGCCGTCCCTGTCGCGCTTCGAGCGGGACTGGACGGCGCACGGCATTTCGCCCCTGCTGCTGCCCAACGGGGGCGGCGCCCCGGCGTCCGGCGGCTCGGCGCATGTCCCGTCGGCGTTGTTCACGACTCCGCCGCAAGCGGACCGGGATGCGCAGCTCCGTGCGCAGGCCATGGCGGACATGGCGGCGAAGGCGGCGGGCGTGCCGATGTCGCCATCGGCTCGCGGCGGGGTGACCTTGGACGCGCCGATACCGTTCGGCGGGCCGTCGCGCGCCCAACGGAAGCGTGACAGCACCATCAATGCGCAGACGAAAGCCGTCTTGCAGCGGATCTGGCAACGCCTGGATTCCATCGCGGCGGCGCGCCGGCGGCGCCACGCCGATTCGCTTGGCGCCGGCCGCGCGCAGCCGTAGCCCGGTGCGCGCGTTCCTCCTAACGGAAGCGAGGCGGCCGCGCGTGTGAGCGCCGAATCGCCATTGCCCGTGGCCGTCATGTACGAGCGGTTACGGGCGCTCGCGCCCGGTTGGGCAGTGGAGGTCGGGCGCCCGACACACGGGGGATGGA
>DAHUXU010000687.1 GCA_027307005.1 Gemmatimonadota bacterium | reverse complement strand
CGCAGGAGCGCGCGACGCCCGAGGCCCACGTACCTCTAGTGCATCATCCCCGCGGGCTGTGAGCCGCCCGACGCATCCCGGCGCGGCGTCGATGACGCGCTCGTCCGCGAGCTGTCCGCGCACGGACTGGCCGCGTGGGTGAGCGATACGCCCGACATGATCGTCGCGCCGAGCGTCGTGCGCGCCCGGGCGCACGACAACGTCGTACGCGACGCGATGTCGCGCGCCACGCCTGTCCCCGCGCGCTTCGGCCAGGTGCTCGCCACCGACGCCGACGCGGCGGACCTCCTCGCCCAACGGCGCGACTCGCTTCTCGAGTCGCTGGCGCGCGTGCGCGACTGCGTCGAGATGACCGTGCGCATCCTCCTCGGCAGCCAGCCCGCGGGCGCGGGACCGGCGCCGCGCGAATCGGGAAGTGCATACCTGCGCTGGGTTCGCGAGCGACAGCAGACTCGACAGTCCGTCGCCGATCAGGCCGAATTCTTGCGGGCGGCGCTGGCCCGGGCAGTGGAGGATGCTGGCGTCGTTCGCGAGATCCTCTGGGCGCGAGTCGCACCGGGCGCGCAGTCGTTGGAGTCTGCGCACCTGGTGCCGCGATCGCTCCTGGCTCGTCATCGCGACGTCGTCCGCACAGCGGTCGAGCGGGACCATCGGATGAAAGTGATGCTCTCTGGACCATGGGCGCCGTATACGTTTTGCGCGGCCTCGCGTGAGTAGTGGACACGCAAGCGGCGACGTGCCGGCGCCCGGTATCGAAGCAAGCGCGGGAAGCGTCGACGCATTCGAAGCGGAACTCCGTGCGGTGGCACGAGCGCTTCCGGATCGCATCGACGCGGATCCCGAGCACGTCGAAGCCGGATTGGCTCGGCTCGTCTTGACACTGGTCGAACTGTTGCGGAATGTGTTGGAGCACCAGGCCATACGCCGTATGGACGGCGGCTCGCTGTCGGAGGAGCAGATCGAGCGCCTGGGCCTGTCGCTCATGCGTCTGAACGAACGTATGGCCGAGCTCAAGGCTGCGTTTCATGTGACGGACGACGATCTGAACATCGACCTCGGACCGTTGGGCCGGCTGCGATGAGGTCGCGCAGCGCGCGCGATGCGGGCGCCTGCCTAACGGAAATCGACACTGGAGCACAGCGGAGTGCCCGAGCACATTGCACAGACAAAGAGTCACGGCCTGGTCGAGGTGCTGGACCGCGTCCTCGACAAGGGTCTCGTGATCGCCGGCGACATCAAGATCAATCTCGCCAACGTCGAGCTGCTCACCATCCAGGTGCGGCTCCTCGTCTGCTCGATCGACAAGGCCGAGCAAATCGGACTGAACTGGTGGCGGTACGATCCGCGCCTCACGGGAGTCGTCGCGTCGCCGTTCGCGAGCGCCGGCGACTCCGTCGAGAGCCGGCTCGCGCGCATCGAGCGCCGTCTCGATGCGCTGGTCGCTCCGTCCCAGTCCGGTCACCCGCACCCGCCGCGCACGGGCGCCGAACCTTCATCTACGGAGTGAGCGAACCATGGCTGTCGAGCGTTCGCCGGGTGGCAGTTCCCTCATCGATGTCCTGGACCGCGTCCTCGACAAAGGCATCGTCATCGACGCCTGGGTCCGCGTGTCGCTCGTCGGGATCGACCTCGTCACCGTCGAGGCGCGCATCGTCGTCGCCTCGATCGATACCTACCTCAAGTACTCGGAAGCGGTGGGCCTCACCGCCTCCGGCTCGCGCCCGCGCGAGCTGGCCGGGACCCTGATCGAAACAGAGCTCGAGCGCGTCCAGCGCGAAAACCACGAGCTCCGCTTGCGCCTCGAGCAGCTGAACGCGCCGGACCGCATCGTGTGAGGACATGAACCTGCCTTGCTCGTCGGCGGGTCTCCACGAGGACCCGCCCGACTATCTGCCGACGCTGGTAGAAGCACCAGACTTTCCCACCGCTGCACTCTTTGCTCTGACGGAGTTGGGACGCCTGGCCGGAAGCCAATGCGGGGCTCTGCTCTTCATCGACCCTGCCGCCGAAGCCCTCACCGCCGCCAGCCTGCTCGGCGGCTCGCCCAACGATGAGCTGACGTCCATTCCGTTAGGCGATCTCTCGCACCCGTGGGTCGCCGCCGCGCTGGCCATGCGGCCCGCGCGCTCGCGCCACGACCACGCCGCGATGGGCCGCCTGCCGATCGCCGAGTGGATCGCGCTCCCGCTGCCGCAAACCTACGCTCGTAGCGCACCGAGCCCGCTCCAGCCTCGCAACGCCGCCGAGCTCCTGCGCTCGAGCGGCGCCGAAATCATCCCATCCACCACGCGGCCCGGCCAATCGCCCGGCGGTGTCGTGGTCCTCGACGCGGCAAACTTGCCGGAAACGGCGGTGGATCAGCTCGTTCGGCTGGCGTCGCTGAGCGGGCCGGTCTTGAGCCGCCTGGCGCTGATCGGCGCGGCGCGGCGCGAGAACGATCATTTGCGCCAGATCTCGAGTCGGCTGACGCTCATGCTCAACGCCTTGCCCGACCCCGTGGTCATCACCGACGCGGCCAACAACATCCTGGTGCAGAACGAGCGCGCCGAGCATCTGCTGGCGACCCGGGAGTCGGACTCGCCCGGCCGCCGCCGCGCGCTCGAGTTGAACAACCTGCTCTTCACGTCCGGCCTGGCGCGCGCCCTCATGACGGGCGACGTACGCACCGCGCCGCGCGAGCTCACCCTCGTCGATCCGCTCGAGGGCGTCGAGCTCCTCTTCGAGCTCCTGTCCCATCCGTTAGGCGCCTCCGTCGAGAGCGAGGGCGTCGTGCTCTCCGTGCTGCGCGACGTGACCGACCTCCGCCGCGCCGCCGAGGAGCTCGAGCACCAGGTGAAGCGCGGGCGTCAGGCTGAGATGCAGGCCACCAAGGAGCGCGACCGGCTCAACCTGATCCTCACCAACGTTGCCGACCCGATTCTCGTCACCGACGACCGCGCCAAGATTCTGCTCATGAACGAGAAAGCCGAGCGGTTGTTCGACGTCGGCGGAACAACCGATACGTACGACTATCGCGTCAAGCAGGCCGCGTTAGGCAACGACACCAAGTTCTCCGCGTTCGTCGGTGAATTCGCGCTCTCGCCCGAACGCGATCGGCACGAACGCATAACCCTCGTCCGCCCCGAAGACGGCGCGCTGCTCCCCGTC
>DAHUXU010000378.1 GCA_027307005.1 Gemmatimonadota bacterium | reverse complement strand
AGGACCGACGCGAGCAGCAGCAGGACGAGCGCGACGAGCGCCCAGACCCCCCACGCGATCCCGGCAGCCAGGACGTCGCGCGCCGCCTTCGGGACGCGCCGCGCCGAGTCGGCCGGGAGGACGCTGCTCACGTGCACGGTGTCGCCGGCGACGGCGTAGCTCAGCACGCGTCCGTTCATCGTCACCGCGACGTTGCCTAACCGGGCCGATTGCCCGCCCGTGTCCCAGGCGACGAGCCGGTAGATTGCGGTGCGTTCGACGAAGCCGGTATCGGTGGCGGTGGTCTCCTGCCGCGGATCCACCGCTTCCACCGAGAGCCCGCTGTCGGGACCCACCGGCATGCCGATGTCCGCGCCTAACGGGGCGCGCACGCGCAGGGTGACGACGAAGGGCTCACCCACCGTGACCACCGCCGGCCGGACCGAGAGGCCCATCTCGACCCGCGACACCGCCCCGCCCTGCGGCGCGTGCGCGGCGAGCGCCGCCTGCGGCACGATGAGCATCGCCACGAGCGCCGCAATCACCGTCCGATCCCCCGCTCCATCCGCATGCGGAAGAAGCGCAGCAGCGGTTCCACGTAGCTGCGCTCGGTGCGCACCGCGATCTCGTCGATGGCCAGGCGCCGAAAGAGCTGCGTACGCGCGTCGCGTTCGGCCCGCACCTGCCGGTCGTAGCGCTCGCGGACTTTTCGATCGCTGGTGTTCACGTCCACCGTGGCGCCGGTCTCCGGATCGGTGAACCGCACGAGACCGACGTCGGGCAGCACGCGCTCGCGCGGATCTTCGATGGTCACCGCGACCACGTCGTGTCGTTGGGCGAGCTGCTTGAGCGGACGCTCCAGCGCCGGCGCCACGAAATCCGAAATCACGAAGATGATCGTGCGGTGCGGCAAGAGCTTCGACAGATATTCGGTCGCACGCCCGATGTTCGTGCCCGCCGACTCGGGCTGCCACGCGAGCAGATCGCGCACCAATCGCAGCACGTGCCGCCGCCCCTTCCCGGGCCGCACGAGATGCTCGATGCGATCGGTGAACAGCAGCGCGCCGACGCGATCGTTGTTGCGGATGGCCGCCATCGCCAGGATGGCGCTCAGCTCCGTCGCCAGCTCGCTCTTGAAGCGCGACACCGTCCCGAAACGCTCCGATCCGGACAGATCGACGGCCAGCATCACCGTGAGCTCACGCTCCTCGATGTAGCGCTTGATGTATGGGTGTCCCATGCGTGCCGTCACGTTCCAGTCGATGGCCCGCACTTCGTCACCCGGCTGATACTCGCGCACCTCCGAGAACTCCATGCCCTGACCCTTGAACACCGAGTGGTATTCGCCGGTGAAGAGCGAGTCCACGAGTCCACGCGTCTTGAGCTCGATCAGCTTCACCTGCCGGAGCACGTCGGGACTGGGGAGGTGCGACGTCCGCATCACGGACTCTCGATGGCCGCCAGAATGCGCCGGATGATCTCGTCGCTCGAGACCTCTTCGGCTTCCGCTTCGTAGGTGGTGAGCACGCGGTGACGCAGGATGTCGGGGGCCACGGCCTTCACATCGTCGGGCGTCACGAACGTGCGGCCGCGGAGGAACGCATGCGCGCGCGATCCCTGCGCCAGAAAAATCGTCGCGCGCGGGCTGGCGCCGTACTCGATGAGCGGCGTGAGCTCGGCCAGTCCCGCTTCTTTGGGCGTGCGCGTCGCGTGGACGATGTCCACGATGTAATCCACCACACGATCGTCCACGTACAACTCGGCGATGCGTCGCCGTGCCTCGAGAATGACGCTCGGACTTGCGACCGCATCGATCGGAATCACCTGTCCGCCCGACATGCGGCGCATGATCTCTTTCTCTTCCTGCCGAGAGGGATATCCCACACGCAACTTGAGCATGAAGCGGTCGACCTGCGCTTCGGGCAGCGGATACGTGCCTTCCTGCTCGATGGGGTTCTGCGTGGCCAACACGAGGAACGGCTCCTCGAGCGGATACGTCACGCCGCCGATCGTGACTTGCTTTTCCTGCATCGCCTCGAGCAGCGCGCTCTGCACTTTCGCCGGAGCGCGGTTGATCTCGTCGGCGAGAATGATGTTGGCGAACACCGGGCCTTTCTTGGCGCGGAACTGACCCGTCTGTTGGTCGAAGATCTGCGTGCCGATGACATCGGCCGGCAACAGATCCGGCGTGAACTGAATGCGCTGGAACGAGGTATGGATCGCTTCGGCGAGCGTTTTGACCGTGAGCGTCTTGGCGAGGCCCGGTACGCCCTCGAGCAGCACGTGTCCGCCGGTGAGCAGCCCGATGAGCAGACGCTCGACCATGTAATCCTGGCCCACGATCCGGCGGCCGACCTGTTCGAGAATTCCCTGGACCAGCGCCATATCGGCGGCCGGCATCGCGCGTGTCGCCACGACAGCTCCGCACTGTGAAGGGTGAGTCGAAAACCTTCAGTAATACTACGCGCGGCTCTGTAAGGTTCGATCAGCCGAGCGCTCTGCTCAATCTGGTGGTGTCCGTGCGTCGTCCGTCTTCACCGCTTGACTCGGAAACCACCGTCCTCATGTTCAAAAATCCATACGGCGAGTTGGGCAGGTGCAATCGGCGCATTCGGATCGACAGCGGTCCAGTCGGCACCGGAGCCGTTACCGGCGTGGGCCGTTGTATCGACGATCGACCGTGCGCGGCGCACCCATTGCTCCATGTTGGACGGTCGCAAATCGACCCAGCCGCGCGGCGCGATGTCGGTGCCACGGCCGTCGGGGTGAACGACAACAGATTCGCCGCGCAAGACGGATCGTCCGTCGGACAGCAGAATCGGAAGCCCAACGGACAGGATCTGGCGGCGAATCGCGTGATCGCGCTCGCGGAGCAGCGATTCGGCGTCGTGCGCGAGGCGTGCCGGATCGGCCGTCGAGAGCAGTCGCACCGACGAGCACAGCCGTCCGAGGGCATACGCCTCGTAGAGGAGCTTCGTGAGGCGCGGCGGCCCGAGCATCTCGAAGGCGATGGACCGGACGTGGTGCTGTTCCTCGAGACGCGCGAGCCCGTCGACGGCCACGGCGCGGAGGTAGCCCGCCCGATAGGTGGGTCCGAAGGTCGCCCCATCCAGCGCCGCCACGACATCCTTGCCCGTCGGCCGTCCCTGCACTTCCGTCACCACCGTTTCGGCGATCTCTTCGGGCGTCACGAGCTCCATCTGGCCTAACGCACTGACCGTCTCGAATTCGTCGCGCGCGAACACGCCGTTCTCGCCGACGTCGATGAACACGTTCTCGAGCGGCTCGCCGGTGCGCGTCCACCCTGCGGCATCCGGCGCGAACGCCGCATCGACGGACAGCGGTTGGGCGCAGTCGACGATCTCGATGGTGCGGCCGCGGCGGCGGATCGCGCCGTAGCCGATGCGGCGCCAGGCGATCGCGGCGGTCGGCTTGATCTCGATCGTCGCCGGCGCGCCGGGCGTCCTGCCTAACCGAAACAGCAGCAGGCTCTGCGCCCCGGCGACCGCGCTCTTGGACATGAGCGTGCGCGACGGCTTCTCCTCGCTGTGCGTGTACGGGATGTTGAGTCCCATGCCGCCGGTGCCGCTCGTGCCGATCTTGACGTAGGTCTGCGTTCCGGCGCGGCGCATCCCCTCGACCAACGCTTCGATGTGCCGGATGAGCTGCGGCAGCGGCAGCGTGAGCAGATGTCGTTCGACGCCCTCCCGCGTCACGGTTCCGGCGTCGGCTGCGCGCAGGAGCGACAGCGCGCTCGCGTGTCCATCCTGGTAGGCGAGCGCCGTCGCGGTGTTGACGCAGTCGACGACGAGGTCGGGCCGATAGTCCACCAGCCAGGTGAAGAGCAGATTCTGATCGAGCGGGCTCTGGCCATAGGGCGCGACGTAGTCTTCGACCAGGCGGCGCCGCGCGGACTGGTCGGCGAGAATCTCGTCTCGCGAACGCGTCGCGAGGTCGGCGGGCGCGAAGATGTTGCCCCACGCGGCGTCGATCGCAATGCCGCCGGCCAGTGCGCGCAGCTCCGCCACCGCCGGCTCCGCCTCCTCGCGCGTCAGGCCCGTGATGATGAGCCGCCGCGGCGTGAATGCCAGGAGGCGCTGCGCGACGGCCATCCCCACCAGGCCGCTGCCGCCTAACAACAGGACCGTCGAATTCCGCAGTTCCATCGTGCCTAACGTTTCAGAGTGATCAGTTCGCGCAGCCCCGCGTGCTCGCGCGCCGTGGGCGGCCGGGTCTCACCGGGCGCCAGCCGGCCAAGGTGCACCGGGCCGAATTGCACGCGCACCAGACGCTCGACGCTCAAATCGAGCTCGCGGCACAGCCGCCGCACCTCGCGGTTTCGTCCCTCGGCGATCGTGACGCGCAGAATCCAGCGGCCCGCATCCACCGGCGTCGCCGCAATATCGTGCAGATCGACCGGCCCGTCGTGCAGCACCACGCCGCGGCGCGCTGCCCGCACCGCCGCCGGCGCGTCGCCCCGCACTGTGACCTCGTACGTGCGCTCGACCTCGCCGCGCGGATGCATGAGCGCGTGGGCCGCGGCGCCATCGGTCGTGAACAGCAGGACGCCTTCGGTCAGGTAGTCGAGACGCCCAACGTAGGTCAAACCAGGAATGGCCGGCACGAAGTCGAACACCGTGCGCCGTCCGCGCGGGTCGGAGCGCGTGGTCATCACGCCGGCGGGCTTGTTGAGGACGAGCCACTGCTCGGCGACGGGACCGCCGATGCGTTTGCCGTCGACGACGATCGCGTCGCGATCCGGGTCGACCACCTGGCCGATCGCAGCCGTCGCGCCATTGATCGTGACGCGGCCCGATTCGACGAGCGCCTCGGCCTTGCGACGGGATGCGACACCCGCACGCGCGAGCGCGCGCTGAATGCGCATCGGCATGGCGGTCAGAGCGGACGTGGCTCCGCGCGCAGCGCTACGGCCAGCTCGTCGGCGCGCGGCTGCTCGCCCAGGTGCCGCAGCGCGAACTGTTCGAGGAAGGCGGGCGTCGTGCCGTAGAGCAGCGGTCGGCCTAACCCTTCGGCGCGACCCACCACGTCGATCAACCCGCGCTCGAGCAGCGTCTTGAGCATCCCGCCCACCGACACGCCGCGGATCTCTTCGATGTCGGCGCGCCCGATGGGCTGCCGGTAGGCGACGATCGCCAGCGTCTCGAGCGCCGCCGACGACAGGCGCTGCGGCCGCGACGCCAATTGCGCCCGCTCGATCGTCTCGGTGAATTCCGGACGCGTGAGCACCTGCCAGCCGCCGCCTAACTCGACCAGCTCGACGCCGTGTCCCTGGTTGTCGTAGCACTCGCGGATCTCGTCCAGCGCCATGGCGAAGGCGGCGGGCGACGATTCGGGGTCGAGCGCGTAGAGCTCGTCGAGCACCACCGGGCGGTCGCTCGCGAACAGCGCGGCCTCAAGCAGCTTCGCTAGCGGCGTCACGAGAAATCTC
The DNA here is from genome assembly GCA_027307005.1 of Gemmatimonadota bacterium. Lineage (GTDB taxonomy): Bacteria > Gemmatimonadota > Gemmatimonadetes > Gemmatimonadales > Gemmatimonadaceae > JADGGM01. The sequence continues at coordinate 797 of DAHUXU010000378.1, read as the reverse complement.
CACATCGGCGAACGGACGCGGCTGGCGCAGCCGCAACTCCCCGCGGCGCGCCAGCTCGAGCAAGCCGAGCAGCGCCGACAGCACTTCCCACGGCTCGGCGTCGAGCGCCACGACGTCGCGCCACCGCGCGCTCACTCGTAAGGCGAGCACCGCCCGAATGGTGGCGATCGCGCCCTCCACGTCGAGCGCGCGCGGCACGATGTCGTGCACGTCGGGCTCGCGCAGCAGCCGGAGCACGCGGTCGACGGCAGCCAGCAGCTCGGGCAGCGACAGGGAGAGCGGCGACGCGGGCGGGGCCGCCGGTTCCGCGACGAGATAGCCGCGCGCGAACCGGCGCCGGCGCTCCTCCCCGCGATGCTCGAGCACGTCCACCACCTCGCGCACTTGCTGGTACTCGAGCAGCCGCCGCACGAGCTCGGCGCGCGGATCATCCCACGCGTCGTCGCCGCCGTGGCGCGGCAGCAGCATCTGCACCTTGATGCGCAGCAGCCGCGCCGCCATCTCGAGATAGTCGGCCGCCTGGCCCAGGCCTAACGTATGAATGCGCGCCAGAAACTGCTCGCAGATGCGCGCAATCGGAATGTCGGTGATCTCGACCTGCTCTTCCCGAATCAGCGTGAGCAACAGGTCGAGCGGCCCCGAGAACTGGTCCAGCTCGACGACGAACGGCGACTCGTCGTTAGGCTCCGCCTCGGCGGTGACCGGCACGCTCGGCATCGGCTCGATGGCGACCGCGCTCACGTCACACCCGGCAGAAACTGACTCGGCACAATGAAACCGACGATCGGTTGCATCAG
>DAHUXU010000678.1 GCA_027307005.1 Gemmatimonadota bacterium | reverse complement strand
GCCATCGCCTCGTACAACTTGGAGGGCACGGCGCCGGGAATCGACATGCCTAACGGCACGAGCAGGACGTCAGCCGAGGCGAGGAGCGCCGGCAGTGCGCTGGGCGGTCTCGCGTCGAGAAAGCGCACGCGCCCGAGTCCGCGCGCTGCCGCGTCCCGTTGCAGATCCCGCTTCACGGGTCCATCGCCGATGAACACCATGTCCGTCGGCGCGCCGTCGCGCTCGAGCATCGACGCGGCCGCCAGAAGATGCGGCAACCCCTGCGCGATGCCGTGCAATCCGGCATAGAGCGCCAGACACGATCCCTCCTCACCCCCGAGTGCCTCACGCGCCTCGCGATTGGCATGCTCAGGACCGAATTCGCTCACCTCGACGCCGTTCGAGAGATGATACGTGCGCCGACCGGGCATGCGCCCCGCGATGTCGGCCACGATCTCGCGGCTTTGCCCCGTTATCATCCACGCGCGGCGGTAGCACCACCGTTCGAGGCTTGCGCTCGCACGATGCACCAGGCCGCCCTGGCGCACCATGCCTAACCGAACCGCGCTCTCCGGCCACAGGTCACTGATGTTCATGATCAAGCGCGCCCGCTGTACCCGGCTCAGCCACGTACCACTCACGCCGAGAAACAGCGGCGGGCTCTCTACCAGGAGATAATCCGCGCGCCCGGGCTCGAGTGCGGCGCCGATCGCCGCTGACGAGCCCACGAACGAGAAGTAGTTGGCCAGTCGGTGTACGTAATTCGTCCGCTGCGTCGGCACGATCCACGTCCGCAGGACCGACACGCCATCGGTTGTTTCGCGCCGTGCAACGCCGCCGTAGCCCGGGTAGATCTCCCCCCGCGGATAGTTGGGCATCGCCGTGAGCACGCGCACGTCGTGCCCCGCCCGCACGAAGTGTCGCGCCAGGCTTGACAGCCGGCGCTGCGGCGCGCCGATTTCCGGCGGATAGTACTGCGTCAGGATCGTGAGCTTCACTGGCGCGCCGCAGTGGCGCGCAGACGCATGCGCTCCGACTCCGACAGCTGACAGATCACCGCTCGCAGCTTGCCGTTCGATGTGCGCGGAATCTCGCGCACCTCATCGATGATTACGACGACGTCGCCTAACCTGTCGCGAATCCGGGCCGCGATCGCCGCACCATCCGCGGACGTGTAGCCTGCCGCGGGCACCAGTCGCACGCGCACGCGATCCAACGCCTCCTGTACGATCTGCGCTTCCCGCACGGGAGCCCGACTCTTGAACACCGGGTCCATGCGCCCGACCGCGCGCCCATCGCGAGTAAACAGCGTGTCGTCGGCGCGTCCCTCGAGGTGGGCAAAGCGCGGCAAGGTCCGCCCGCACTCGCAGACCGACGCGTCGGTGTCCAACGCGCCGCGATCGCCGACGCGGTAGCGCACGAGCGGCATATCGTCGTTCAACAGCCCGGTGCACACCAGATCGCCGATCGAAGTGTCGTCGCCTGACGCGACGTCGGTATTCACGCATTCCACGATGCCCACCTCCGGCCACTCGTGCAGGCGACCGGCATCACACTCGCTCGCTGCCGTCACGATCTCCGCCATGCCGTACGTCTCGCGCACCGGACAGGCGAATGCCGCCCCGATCGCCTCCCGCTGATGCGGAAACAGCGGCTCGGCATTCGTCGTCACGACAGCCAACCCGAGATCGACCGCACCGCCCGCTCCAGCGCCTAACGCCAACGCGTGCAGCGCCGAACTGTACCCGAAGAGATGGCGGATGCGGTAGCGCCGCATCGCGTCCAGATAGAACGGCACCAGATCCGGCGCCAGATGATACGCCGAGAGATAGAGCTGCCGCAGTGCCGGATTCCACACCCAGAATGGCGGCGTGCGACGAGACACCGGCGTCACGAGCTGGCCGCCAATGATCGCCCAACGATCCTGCCGCGAGACGCCGTACCACCTGCGCCACCGTGCCTCAAAGAGCGCGTACCACGCGCGGACTGTGCGCCGGCTCCACCACAGATCGAGCGACGTGCCCGTGGTCCCGCTCGTATGTTCGTGAAACATCTTGCTGCTTTCGCAATCGTCGGCCAGCAGCGCGATGCCTAACCGGCGCACGGTCTCCTTCTCCAGGATGGGCCAATTCTCGAGCAGCTCCCACGATGCGCGGTCGCCGGCGCGGCGGCGCGCTGCCCACTGCTCTCGATAGTAC
>DAHUXU010000677.1 GCA_027307005.1 Gemmatimonadota bacterium | reverse complement strand
CGACATGGAGTCGAACGCCCACGTCGTGATCGTGAATCAGGCGTTCGCCAAGCGGATGTGGCCCGGCAAGACCGCGTTAGGCCACTGCGTCGACATGCAGGATGAGGCCGGCAACTGGGTGTGCTACAGGGTCGTCGGCGTCGCCGCCAACGCCAAGTACTCCAGCATCGTCGAGACGCGGCGCCAGTCGTTCTGGACGCCCGTCACGGCGCGCAATGGATCGATGGACATTCTCGTGCGCACGTCCGGCGACCCGGCGGCAGCCGTCACGAACATCCGACGCGCACTGTCGGCGCTCGCGCCGGGCCTGCCCTACATCGAGGTCAGGTCGTACACCGAGATCCTGCGCCCGCAGCTGCAACCCCGGCTCCTCGGCGCGTCCATGTTCAGCGTGTTCGGATTGCTCGCTCTCGTCCTTGCGGCGATCGGGCTCTACGCCCTCATGTCCTATCTGGTGGGCCAGCGCACGCGCGAGCTCGGCGTCCGCATGGCCCTGGGCGCCCAGCGGCGCAGCGTGCTCGCCATGGTGCTCCGCCGCGCACTCGTCCTCACGTTAGGCGGGCTCGCCATCGGGCTCGTCGGCGCGCTCGCGTCCGCCCGTCTCATCACGCATCTGCTCTATCAGGTGGGCGCCGCTGATCCATCCAGCATCGTGGCCGTCGTCCTCGTCCTCGTTGGCACGGCGATCGTTGCGGCCTGGCTCCCGGCGTATCGCGCCTCTCACGTCGACCCCAAGGTGGCGCTGCGAGCCGAATGACAGGTTACCATTAAAGCATCACCTTTGCGGACTCTCGAGACCCCCATGGCCTCTCTCAAATCACTGTTCGGCGGCGCTCGACACGAAATCCCGGCTGCATCCGAGATGCAGCCGGACGCGCCCGCCGCGGATCTGATGCTCATCTCCACACGCAACATCGACAAGTCCTATCCCGTCGGGAACGGACAGGTGTTCGTGCTCAGGCGCGTGAGCATCGACGTCAAACCCGGCGAGTTCGTGTCCATCATGGGGCCGTCGGGCGCGGGCAAGTCCACGATCCTGAGCGTCGTCGGTATGCTCGACAGCGCGTGGACCGGCGAATTCTGGTTCTTGGGCCACCCGGTGCACACCTACACGATCAAGGAGCGCGTCGCGCTCAACAAGCAGTACATCGGCTTCGTGTTCCAACAGTACCACCTCATCGACGACCTCACCGTCGCCGAGAACCTCGACATTCCCTTGTCGTACCGGAACATCAAGAAGAGCGAGCGCGAAGCCATGGTCGCCGACACGCTCGACCGCTTCCAGATCGTCGGCAAGAAGGACTTGTATCCGCGCCAACTCTCGGGCGGGCAACAGCAGCTCGTCGCCGTGGCGCGAGCCGTGATCGCGAGTCCACGCCTCATTCTGGCGGACGAGCCGACCGGCAACCTGCACTCGAGCCAGGGCGCCGAGATCATGGAGCTGTTCACGCGGCTCAACCAACAGGGCACCACGATCATCCAGGTGACGCACTCGGAGACGAACGCGGCCTACGGCAACCGCATCATCAATCTCAAGGACGGCTGGATCGTGTGACCGCGCGCCTTTGCGTTAGGCACCCGTGAGTCCGCTCACCGCACCCGAGATTCCGGTCCGCATTCTCATCGCCGACGACCAGCCGGACGTGCTCGAGGCGCTGCGGCTGATGCTCAAAGGCGAGGGATTCCAGATCGAGACCGCGCGCTCGGTGGGCAGCGTCGCCGCGGCCGTCGAAGAACGCGATTTCGACGCCGTGATCATGGACCTCAACTACGCCCGCGACACCACGTCGGGCCGCGAGGGACTCGACCTCCTCCCGCGGCTCCGCGAACTCGACCGCACGCTGCCCATCATCGTCATGACCGCCTGGGGCAGCGTCGACGGCGCCGTCGAGGCGATGCGCCAGGGCGCGTGGGACTACATCGAAAAACCGTGGGACAACGCGCGTCTCATGGCGACCCTGCGCTCGCAGCTCGAGTTAGGCAAAGCCATTCGCCGCACCATGCGCCTCGAGGGCGAGAACGCGCTGCTCCGCAAGGACGGCGTGCCCAATCTCATCGCGGCATCGCCGCGCATGCGTCCGGTGCTGCAGCTCATGGAGCGCATCGGGCCGTCCGATGCGAACGTGCTCGTCACCGGCGAGCACGGCACCGGCAAAGAGATGGTCGCGCGCTGGCTGCATGCGGTGTCGCCGCGGTCGGGACACACCTTCGTGGCCGTCAACATGGGCGGCCTGTCCGAGGGCGTGTTCGAGAGCGAGTTGTTCGGCCACGTGAAAGGCGCGTTCACCGACGCGAAGACCGATCGCGTGGGCCGCTTCGAGCTCGCTGACCGGGGCACGCTGTTTCTGGAGGAGATCGCCAACATTTCGCTGGCCTTGCAGGCGAAGCTGCTCCGTGTCCTGCAAACCGGTGAGGTGGAGCGCGTCGGCTCGTCGCGGGCGCACGCCGTCAACGCGCGCATCGTGTCGGCGACCAACGTCGACCTCCACGCTGAAACCGGCGCCGGCCGCTTTCGCGAGGACTTGTTGTTCCGCCTGAACACGATCGAGATCCACCTGCCGCCGGTCCGCGAGCGGCGCGAGGACATCCCCGCCCTCGCCATCCACTTCCTCAAGCGACATGCCGCGCGCTATCAGAAAGCGCTCGGCGCCTTCGACGCCGCGGCGATGCAGGCGCTGCTGGATCATTCGTGGCCCGGCAACATCCGCGAGCTCGACCATGCGATCGAGCGCGCCGTGCTCCTGGCCCAGGGTGACACGGTTCGCGCAGCCGACCTCGCGCTGCGTCCGGGCGCGCAGGGTGCGGCGTCGCGGTACGAGGAGTTGACGCTCGAGGAAGCGGAGCGCGTGCTCATCCAGAAGGCGCTCACCCGCTACGACGGAAACGTGAGCCAGGCGGCCAAAGCGCTGGGACTGAGCCGGAGCGCGCTCTATCGCCGGCTCTCCACGCATGGCCTCTGATCGTCCGCCACACGCCACCAGCCTAACGACGCATTCGGGTCCGGCGCAGCCGTCGGCATTCGAGCGACGGATTCTGCTCCTCGCGCTGCTCGCCGGAACACCTGGCGGGGTCGTTGCCCTGGCACTGCTGTGGACCGGCGACTACTCGGACCGTCTGCGCTGGACGCTCACCATCATCGTCGTCGGCGCCTGGCTCGGCGTAGCGCTCGCACTGCGGGAGCGAGTGGTGCGTCCGTTGCAGACGATTTCCAACATGCTCGCCGCCCTGCGTGAGGGCGACTTCTCGATTCGCGCGCGCGGTGCGCGCGAGGACGACGCCCTTGGACTCGCGCTCCTCGAGGTCAACACCCTCGGGGAGACGCTGCGCTCGCAGCGCCTCGGTGCACTCGAGGCGACGGCGCTCCTGCGCACGGTGATGGCGGAGATCGATGTCGCCATCTTCGCGTTCGACGAGCATCGCGCGTTGCGCCTGGTGAACGGAGGCGGGGTGCGCCTGCTCGACCAGCCGGCCGAGCGTTTGCTGGGTCGCACGTCGGCTGCGTTAGGCCTGACCGAATGCCTGCGCGGCGAGGCCGAGCGCACGGTGGACCTCGACTTCCCCGGTGGTCGCGGCAAGTGGCAGCTCCGACGCGGCAGCTTCAGGCAGGACGGGCTTCCGCACCAGCTGGTCGTGCTGTCGGACCTGAGCCGCGCGCTGCGAGAAGAAGAGCGGCAAGCGTGGCAGCGTCTCATTCGCGTGCTCGGACACGAGATCAACAACTCGCTGGCGCCGATCAAGTCGATCGCCGCGAGTTTGCGCGACCTGTTGTCGCGCCCAACGCTGCCCGGCGACTGGCGTGAAGATGTGGGCGACGGCCTGGCCGTGATCGCGGGCCGCAGCGAATCGCTCAGCCGGTTCATGGCCGCGTACGCTTTGCTCGCGCGACTGCCGAATCCGCAGCCACGGCCGGTGGAGGTGGAGCAATGGGTGCGGCGCGTCGCGCATCTGGAGACGCGGCTCCACGTGCAGATCGCGCCCGGTCCGCCGGTCACGATTCCGGCCGACGGCGATCAGTTGGACCAGCTGCTCATCAATCTCGTGCGCAACGCGGCTGACGCATCGCTCGAGACGCACGGCGGCGTGACGGTCGGGTGGACGCGCAACGGCGCGACGCTGGAGGTCTGGGTGCGCGACGACGGACTCGGCGTGTCGGACACGGCCAACTTGTTCGTGCCGTTTTTCACCACCAAGCCTAACGGATCGGGTATCGGGCTGGCGCTGAGCCGGCAGATCGCCGAAGCGCACGGCGGCGCGCTGACGCTCGAGAACCGCCGCGACGCGCGTGGGTGCGAGGCGCGTCTCAGGCTCCCGTTGTGACCGCGACTGCTGCCGTGCTGCTCGACGCCGAGGCGCACCCGGTGATTGCGCATCGCGGTGCGTCGGCGTTCGCCCCCGAGAACACGTTGGTCGGGTTCGAGCGCGCGGCCGCGTTCGGCGCCGAAGCGTTCGAGCTCGACGTGCACGTGACCGCCGACGATCAGCCGGTCGTCATCCACGACCCGACGCTCGACCGCACCACCGACCGCCGCGGCGTGGTTAGACTGATGCCGTACGCGGCGTTTCGCGACGCCGATGCCGGCGCTCGATTCACCACCGACCGCGGCGCGACGTTTCCGTTTCAGGGGCTCGGCGTACGCGTGCCGCTCTTGGCCGAAGTGTTAGGCATGTTCGCGGAGACGCCGTTCATCGTCGAGATCAAGGCGGTCGCGGCAGCCCAGGCGGTGAAGCGCGTGATCACCGAGTCGGGCGCGATGTCGCGGTGTGTGGTGGCGTCGTTCGACGAGCGCGCGCTGGCGCCGTTCGATGCGCCGCCGTGGATTCGCAGCGCGTCGCGGGCCGAGACGCTGTCGCTCTTGAGTCGCGCGTTGGTGGGACGGGCCGCGCGTCCGTCGCGGTATCGCGCGCTGGCGATTCCGACGCGATTCAATGGCATCCCGATTCCGATGCGGATGCTGGCGGGGGCCGCGCGCCGCATTGGCTGTCCGACGCACGTGTGGGTGATCGACAGTCCCGAGGTTGCGATGTCGTTGTGGAAGCAGGGCGTGGCGGGGGTGATCACGAACCGGCCGGGCGCCATGCTCGCCGCCCGCGACGCGGGCGCTGCGGAGTGAACCCCGGGGGCCTAACGGAAAAGGGCGACGGCTGTTGCCGTCGCCCTCTTTCGTTAGGCCCCGGGGTTACCCGTGGTGGCGTCCACCACCGCCACCGCCACCGCCGCCGTGCCAACCGCCACCGCCGCCGCCGCGGGGCGCCGACATCCGTGGCGCAGACATCCGCGGCGCAGACATTCTCGGCGCAGACATTCTCGGCGCGGACATTCTCGGCGCCGATTCACGCGGCGCCGACATGCGCGGCTCGGCCATTCGTGGTGCCGCCATCCGCGGCATCGAGCGCGTGCCCTCGAAACGCGGCGATTCCATGCGGGGCGCTTGCATCCGCGGCGGTTCCGCGCGCGGCGACTCCATCCGCGGCGCCGGAACGCGCTCCGCCGGCTCCACCCGCGTACCACGCTGGAATCCCGAACGCTCCGGCGTTGCTTCGAACGGACGGCCACGCGGCGCATTCACCCGCGTCGGAGGCTCCATGACACGGCCACGCGGCGCATTCACCCGCGTCGGAGGCTCCACGACACGCCCGCGCGGCTGTGACGTACCACGGAACGGCTCTGCGACCCGGCCACGCGGCTGGGCGGTCCCACGGAACGGCTCCGTCGGGCGCATCGTCGGCTCGAACCGCGGCCGACCCGGAATCGCGCGCGAACCCGTGAAGCTCGGACGACGACCCGGTCCGAACACCGTCGGTCCATCCATGCGCGACCCGCCGTTAGGCATGCGCAGCGACGTCGGCACACGGCGGCCGCCCACCACATCCGCCGGACGCAAGGCGCCCCGGCTCAGCGCATGCACGCCGCCAAACGACATGCCGGCGAACCGCGCGCCAGGCGACCTCGCGAAGCCGGTCGCGCCGAAACCCGTGCGCGGACGGTACTGAATGCCCACTACCGTCCTGCCACCCGGGTAACCGCCCTTGAACCGGAACGGCGTGAACGGACGACCGAAGCCGCCGCAATCGAAGCACGCGAAGAACGGATGGCGGAAGAACGGCCGCGGGAATAACACCGAGCGCGGGAACGGCGTGAAGAACGGCCGGAAGAAAAACGGATCTCCGAAGCCGATCGTGATGAAGCCGCCGTAGAACGGCCCGTAGCCGTAGAAATACGGATCGTACCACGGATCATAGAACGGATCGTATCCATAATCCGGGTACATGTAATAGTTAGGCTGCGCGTACGCCACGATCTGCTGTGTGCTGTACGACGCCAGGTCATAGTCGAAGTGTGCCGTCGCCATGCGGCCGACGAGGTTCGTTAGGCCCGTCTCCGGATCGGAGGCCATCGCGCTGTCGCCGATCACCGTGTAGTCCCAATGGCCGTCGCGCTCGAAGTCGTCGAACTGGAACGCCTGCGTCGACCACGCGGCGTACACCATCCCGTTGCCCGAATCGTTCGCCGACACGGTGAACGCGCTCCCGCCGTCCCGACCCACGATCTCGTAGCTCTTGCCGCCGTGCACCATATCGTCGTCGGTCGGATCGATCGGGAACAGCACTTGAACCTGTCCGCCCGGCGAAACGTGGAAGACCACCAGGTAACCATCGTCACGCACGTCGACTTGTACGTTTGCCTGATCGCCTCGCTGGTACACGCTGCGATCGAGCGACACACGCACCGACGGCGTGGGGTCGGCAGCGTTGGCGCGCGCCGGCGCTCCGCCCGTCGCGGCGCCAGCAAGCATCAAAGGAACCAGTAAACCGGAGAGCATGTCCCCTCCCTAAACTCGAGTTCGCCGACCGGCCTTGGCCGGCGGAACCACGGGCGCCAGAGACACCACGCCCCACCCGCACTATGGCGACTGTCGTGCCGCAACGCAAGTCGTTGTCGCACAACGTCTTTTCAGCAGCAGCGACCACCGATTCGTCCGTCCAGCTGGACAGTGCCCGTGATCGATTGGGGACACCGCTCCAACCAGCCTCGGCCGATCATTCTCAACACATTGATCTGGATACAGTTCCGCAAAGTTTCGCACTCCGCCGTTGAGACGCCTCTTGCGCCGGCTTCCTGGAAGCAGAATCATCACGCGTTCCCGCGGCAGTCCAGCCCGGCGCGCGCACTGGCGCGATCATGCGCCGGATCAGTCATCCCAGCACAGTCCGACGAGGGATACTCACATGGGCCTGATCAACAGGGCGAAAAACCTGATCATGCAGCCGAGGCAGGAATGGTCGGTGATCGACACCGAACCAGCCACCGTGGGCGGCCTGTACACGGGATACGTCATACCGCTGTCGCTGGCGCGTATCATCGCGTTTGTCATCGGCGCCGCACTCTTCGGCGGAAGCGTCGCCTTCGTCGCTAGAGTCGGCTACCCGATAGGCTGGCTGATCCGCTTTGCGTGCGGCACCTTCATCACCGACCTGGTCGCCGTCTACGTGTTCGCGTTGATCATCGACGCCCTGGCGCCGACGTTCGGCGGCACGAAGGGCAGCATGCAGGCGTTGAAGGTCTCCGCGTATTCACTCACCGCGGTATGGGTGTTCGGGATTCTCGCGATCATACCGGTCATCGGCTGGATCGGCGGGCTGATCGGCTTGATCTATTCGATCTATCTGCTCTACCTGGGACTACCCATTCTGATGAAGACGCCAGCCGACAAAGCAGCGGGATAC
>DAHUXU010000646.1 GCA_027307005.1 Gemmatimonadota bacterium | reverse complement strand
AACGGACGAGGACAGGAGCGCCATGGTGTTGGGCGCCTTCGAGGCCGTGCTGGGACCCACCGGCACGCTCCTCGTGCCCACCTACACGTTCTCCTTCTGCCGGCAGGAATCGTTCGACGTCCAGCACACGACGACGCACGGCGGACCGTGGAGCACGTACGCGCCGTTCCTCGAGTACTTCCGGCTGCTGCCCGACACGGTGCGCTCCGCCGACCCGATTCACTCGGTCGCCGGACGCGGCCCCATGGCCGCCGCACTCCTCCGCGACATTCCGCCCACGTGCTTCGGCCCCGGCAGCGTGTTCGACCGCTTGCACGCCGCCGGCGCGAAGGTCTGTACGCTCGGAGTCGGCCTCAGCGAAGCCAGCTTTCAACACTTTGTCGAAGAGTCGGTCGGCGTCCCGTTCCGCTTCAAGAAACTGTTCACCGGTGTCATTCGCGACAACGGACAGGAGCGGAAAACCGGTTGGGTGTTCAACGTCAGGATCCTCGGCGATCAAAGCGAGCCGCACCTCACACATCTGGAGACGGCCGCGACGGCGGCGGGCATCTGCCGCGTTGCTAACGTTGGGTTGGACGCGATTCGCACGGCCGGATGCCAGCCGCTGCGCGAGTTGATTCTGCGCAACCTCGCACGCGATCCGTGGTTCACCGCGCGCGGACCGGCCGCCGATCCGATCGCACTCGAGACGCAACGCGTGCCGCCCCGTCGCTTCGACATCCACATGCCGGAGTCGGCGACCATTCCGCAGATGATCGACGCGCTGTGGCGCGTGCCCCGCGACATCGTCTCCGACGGCTACGATGCCGCGCTCGCCGCGCTCGCCACGCAGGTGCCGATGACAGTGCACGAATATCCCAGTGGCAGCGAGTGCTGGAGCTGGATCGTGCCGGAAAAATGGACGTGTCGCGAGGCGTATCTCGAGACGCTCGACGGGCGCCGCCTCTTTTCCTACAGCGACCACCCGCTGCACGTCGTGTCGTATTCGCTGCCCTATCACGGCGTCGTCTCGCGCGACGAGCTGCTTCGACACCTCCACGTGGATGAGAAGCAGCCCGATGCCGTGCCGTTCATCTTCAAGTACTACGAGCGCGATTGGGGTCTCTGCTGCAGCAAGACGCTGCGCGATTCGCTAGCGGACGTCGAATATCGCGTCGTCATCGACACCAGCTTCAGTTACGGCACACTGAAGGCCGGCGAAGTGATCGCGCGCGGCGCGAGCGACGAGACCATCGTGCTGTGCGCGCACCTGTGCCACCCGGGCATGGTCAACGACGACCTCACGGGTGTCGTCGTCGGCATCGATGTCATGCGCGCGCTCCTGGCGCGCCGCGATCTGCGCTACACCTATCGTTTCGTCATCATTCCGGAGACGATTGGCACAGTGGCGTATCTGAGTCGCAACGAAGACCTGATCCCGCACCTCAAAGGCGGCTTGTTCCTCGAGATGCTTGGCCTGGATCACCCACATGCGCTGCAGCTCTCGTTCACAGGCAGCACCGAGGTCGACGATTGCTTCACGGCTGCGCTGCGCGCCGGCGACCCGGAAGGCTGGACGGGCGCATTTCGCACTGTGATCGGCAACGACGAGCGACAATACAACGCGCCCGGCGTGCGCGTCCCGATGTTGTCGCTGTCGCGCGTGCTGCGCCCCGACTCTCCGAACTGGCCGTATCGTGGATATCACAGCACGCATGACACGCCGGAGATCACGTCTAACGAACGGCTCGCTGCATCGCGCGACCTCGTGCTGCGCATGATCGATGCGCTCGAGGCGAACGTGATTCCTGTCAACGTCTACAAGGGCGAAGTCTTCTGCTCGCGTTTCGGCGTGCACGTGGACTTTTACACGAATCCGGAAGGCAACAAAGCGCTCTTCGATATCCTGTTCCTCATCGACGGTACTCGCTCGATCGCGCGCATCGCCGCGGAGTGCGGAATCTCGTTCGAGGCCGCGCGTCAGACCATCGAAGAGCTGCATCGGCGTGGCGTCGTCCGTCTCGACGGCCCAGCCGCGAGCGTCGAGCCGGCGAGAAAAGCCGCGCGCGCGACTACAGAGCACCGCGGTACGGCTCGTCGGCAGCCTGCTTGATCCTGGAGGCACGCTGCCGACGGTATCGATGACGCCGCGCATCGGTGTTGATTGGTCGCAACAGAGAACAGTACACTCGTCGGCGCAATGATATCGTGAGCGGTGTGGATCAGGCATATAAGTCGTTATGCAGCAATAGGATGATTTGTGAGGCTTCAGTCGACGAAAGGGTGCCTTCTCGTGCCCGCATCTTGCCCCGCCTCGGGCGCGCACACCGACGCGACTCGCAGCTGGAGACGGTCTCGGTTCGGTACGCATCGCCGTACCGCGCTATCCTGAAAACCGAGGATGGCAACACAGAGCGATGAATGCACCGTCGTCCGATCGTGGCAGCCTCATGTATGATGGACGTCTTCGCACGGGATCTTCGGTGAGCACGCGATGAATTGTCTGGCCATTATCCCCGCCCGCGGCGGATCGAAAGGCGTACCCAGGAAAAACATCCGCCTGCTGGCCGGCCATCCGCTGCTCTCGTACAGCGTCGCGCACGCGCGCGCGACGCCGGAGATCAATCGCATCGTCGTGTCCACGGATGATCCGATGATTGCGCGCGTCGCCCACGAATGCGGCGCCGAGTCGATCGTTCGGCCTGCGGAACTCAGCGGCGAGACGGCGACGAGCGAGTCCGCGCTCCGGCACACGCTCGACCACCTGCGCGACACCGAGGACTACGAGCCGGATCTCGTGGTGTTCCTCCAGGCCACGTCGCCGCTGCGCCGCGCCGATGACATCTCGATGGCCATTCGCACGTTGCTCGAGAACGAGGCGGACTCCTTGTTCTCCGCG
>DAHUXU010000632.1 GCA_027307005.1 Gemmatimonadota bacterium | reverse complement strand
TCGTTTGGCTTCCGAAGCTTCAAGAATTTTCGCGTCGCCATCCTCTTTCGTTGCGGCGGACTTCAGCTCCACCCCTGATCAGACCCACCCGAAAGCCGGAAGAGCCAGTTATTTAACACTACTGTCGCAGGTTTTTTGTCCATCCGGCCAAGTTCTGCGAAACGTCGCGTATGGCGTACGTTCTTGATGCGGCCGGTCAGGCGCGACTGAATCTCTACTTTGATGGGATCGGGGCGATTCTTCGACGCCGGGACCGGCGCGAGTCATTCGGGCTCTACGCGATGGGACTCTTCGGCGACAGCGAGCGGAAGAGCGTAGAGCCGATCGCGGCGCGCGCGTGCGCGGATCCGGAGCTTTGCAACGCGTACCATGACCGGTTGCTGCACTTTCTCGCTGTGGCGCCATGGTCGGACGGGCAGGTTCGCGAATACGCGGCCGGATATGGCGTTTCTGCGATGACGGCGTGCGAGCCGGTGACCGATTGGATCGTCGACGACACGGGTTTTCCCAAGCAAGGAGACAAGTCGCCGGGGGTTCAACGTCAGTACAGCGGCACGCTCGGCAAGACGGGCAACTGTCAGGTCGCGGTGTCCGTAACCGTCGCGACAAGCACCATGCACTTGCCCCTCGACATGGACTTGTATCTGCCCCAGTGCTGGGATGACGACCGCGCGCGCTGCCGGGCCGCCCACATCCCCGACGACGTCGTGTATCGGCCCAAGTGGCGGATCGCGCTCGATCTCATCGAACGCAACGTCAAGGCGGGCGTCCCGCTCGGATTGATGCTCGCCGACAGCGGCTACGGCGATGTCGGCGACTTCCGCGCCGGCGTGTCGGCACTGGGCTTCGATTATGCGGTCGACGTCAAGTCCCACACCCGCGTCGTCATCGTTTGCGACGATGGATCGGAAACCGAGGTCATGGATGTCGAGACGGTCGCCGATGTCATTGGCGCACGCAGCTATCGGAAGATGACCTGGCGGCAGGGCAGCCGACGGGCGCTAAGCGCACGATTTGCGGAGGTTCGCGTCCAGGTCGTCACCGGCCAGGACACCCGCGGCGACGAGCAGTGGCTGATGATCGAAAAGGCGGACCGCGAGGGTCCCGTTGAACACTACGTGCTCACGACACTCCCGAAGTCGATGTCTCGCAAGCAGCGGGTCCGACGCGTCAAGCAGCGCTGGCGCACAGAGCGCGTGTACGAAGACCTCAAAGGCGAACTGGGCTTAGACCACTTCGAGGGCCGCTCGTACATCGGATTCCAACATCACGTGAGTTGCGTGCTGGCCTGCTACGCCTTCCTCGTAGCCGAGCGAGCGCGCATTTTCCCCCCTCAGGCCCGAAGGACGCGTCGAGACGACTCGATCGCTCGCGCGGCCTGAGCGACATTTCGAAGACTCCATCATCACGTTTCGGCTCGCCGTCGCTCGTTCGCTCGCACGATGGCTTCCCAGGTGTCCATGCTGCTTGCGCAGGCAACGGCCCCGTGAGCCGACACGCAGAGTGCGACAGTAGTGTTA
>DAHUXU010000368.1 GCA_027307005.1 Gemmatimonadota bacterium | reverse complement strand
CTGGAGAAGAGTCCGGACCGGCGGCCCTCCAGTGCCGCCGACATCCTGTCGATGCTGGAGTCGGTCAACACCTCGGGCGACGTGGCTCGTCCGCCTAACAGGCGGCGCGGCCGGCGTGCAGCCGTGCTCGCCGGAGGGTCGGCCCTGGTGGCCGCGCTCGCCGCCGTCATCATCTTGCCGCGCATCCACGCCGCAGCGCCGTCGCTCGCGGACAAATCGCTCGCCGTCCTGCCGTTCACCGCCGAGGGCAACGACACCGCCAACACGTACCTCGCCGAAGGCATCGCCGAGGAAGTGACCAACACCCTGTCGCAGGTGCCGGGACTGCGTCTCGCAGGCCGCAGCTCGGCGCGCCACGTGATGGACCGCGCCGCCACACCGCAGGACGCCGGAGCGGCGCTCCACGTGGCCGCGGTGCTCGACGGTAGCGTTAGGCGATACGGGAACAGGATCCACGTTGCGGCCGAGCTGTCCAATACCTCCGACGGGCTCGTGGTGTGGCACGACGAGTACGAGCGCCCCGCCACCGACATCTTTGCGGTCCAGGACGAAATCTCGCGCGCCATCGCCGGCCGGCTGCAGGTGACGCTCGGCGGCGGGGGCAGCCGTTCGCTCGCCGCCAGCGGAACCAAGGATGCGACGGCGTACGACCTTTATCTCAAGGGACTCTATCTGTACCGCCGCCGAGGGCCGGGCATCGCGCAGGCGATCACGACGCTCGAGGAAGCCACGACGCGCGACAGCTCGTTCGCCCGCGCGTGGGCCGCGTTGTCTAACGCACTGACGGTGTCGCCGTCGTACCTCGATGTCCGCGATGCCGACGTGCTTCCGCGTGCGCGCGCGGCCGGCGAACGAGCCGTCCGCCTCGACTCGACGCTCGCGGACGGCCACTTGGCGCTCGGTTACGTGTACGCGGAACAGTTCGACTGGACCGCGGCCGAGGCGCAACTGCGGCGCGCCATCGCGCTCGACCCGACGGACGCCGAACCGCTCTATCGTCTGGGATACGCGTTCTCGAATCAAGAAAAACTACAAGACGCGATACCAGTGCTGCGTCGCGCGGTCGCGCTCGATCCGCTGTACTTTCTTCCGGCGGCGTATCTCGGTTGGGCAGAAGCCCGGGAAGGCAGAATTGAGGAAGGCATCGCCGACACGCGTCGCGGACTGGCACTCGAACCACGATCGATTTCTGTCGCGTGCATTCTGGCCTCGGTGTACGATCTGGCGCACATGCCGGATTCCGCCAGGCAGTATGCGCAGCTGATCCTGGCGCTGTCGTCGCAGCCGGCGCGGGTTGGACTCGCCGCGTTTGTGTTCGCTCGCAACGGCGACCGCGCCAAGGCGGAAGCGCTCGCCCGCACGCTCGAAGCAACCCCGGTCACCGCGTGGACGCGATGGACGGCTCTGGCGTTGGCGTACGACGGACTCGGCGACACGGCACGCGCGATATCGGCCGCCGAGCAGGCGGCGGTCGGCGACGGCGACGCGCTGCCGACCTACGGTCTGCCCCGCACTCTGAGGCATTGGTCGCGGACGCCGCGCGTCGACGCGATCCTGCGCCGGTACAACCTGCACCGGGCGGCCGATTCGACAGGATCGCAATAGTCCGGTTCCATGGACGGCGTCGCTCGCGTCCCGGGGAATGCATAGCCATATTGGCGCGTCTCCAACGGACCGCTACCATCGAGCCGAACGACGCACGTGACGAAAGAGTCCGCGACGCGCCGCTGGATTTCAGCGGTCGCGTCGCGATCGTCACTGGAGCGGCGCGCGGCCTGGGCCGCGCCATTGCTGCGCGGTTGTACGAGCGCGGCGCGAGCGTGGCCGTCAACGTGCGCGATGCGGTGCGCGCCGATGCCGTTGTCGCGTCGTTGGGCGAACGCGCGCTGGCCGTGGCGGGCGACATCGCCGCCGCCGGCGCACCGGAGGACATCGTCCGCCGAACACTGGACCGCTTCGGCCGCATCGACATTCTGGTGAACAACGCTGCCATGGCGCGCTCGACGCGGTTCCCCGACCTCACCGCCCATGAGTTTCGCGACGCGCTCGAGGTGAACCTGGTCGCGCCGTTTCTGTTCACCCGAGCGGTGCTGCCGGCGATGCAGGCCCAACGCTACGGGCGCATCATCAACATCTCGTCGTCGGCGGGCCGGATGGTCAGCACGTTAGGCGGCGCCCATTACACCGCTTCCAAGGCGGGACTGCTCGGCCTGACGCGCGCGGCGGCGAAGGAGCTGGGGCCGTTCGGCATTACGGTGAACGCGGTGTGTCCGGGCATGATCGACACCGAGCTGACGCGCGAGCACGCGGCGCCCGACGTGCTCGAGCGCCTGGCCGCCGGCTATCCCGTGCGCCGCCTCGGGACCGCGCTGGAAGTCGCGAACCTCGTGTGCTTCGCCGCGTCCGAGGCGGCGGGGTACCTCACCGGCACGTCGCTCGACATCAACGGCGGCGATCTCATGATGTGACCCCATGACCACCAGATGAAAGAGAGCACCCGCGTCCTCGTC
>DAHUXU010000610.1 GCA_027307005.1 Gemmatimonadota bacterium | reverse complement strand
ACCATCTGGACGTCGGTGAGCAAGCTTGCCGATGCCGCGAAGAAGACCGCCGAGCCGCCGAGCACGTTCTCGGCGCGGCCGAAGGGCGTTTCTACCGAGTCGAGCGCAATGGAGCCGACGACGAGGACGGTCATGTGTGTTCGAGAGCGGTTGAGACCGAAAGGTAGCGCGACGCCGCTACATTCGCTCGGGCGCCGAGAGCTGAAGCTACTCTGGGGGTCATTGCGGTGTCCACAAAAGCGGGTCGGCATTGGTCTGATGCTCGGCGCCCGCGTCAGCGCACGCTTCCCTCGCCTCGCGGCGCATGCCTTGCAACGCTGGCGCGTGAACCGCCGGCGGTGCGCCAACGCCCAGCCGGCACGACCCGTCAGGCGCCTGATGCCAGGTCTGTCCCGTTTCGTCGGAATCGCCGCTGCCGCGTGGTTCGCGTGCGCGATCGTGTCGTGCAGCTCGAGCACGTCGCCTAACGGACCGGTGGGATCGGTGCAGGTCTCGCCCTCCGTCGACACCGTCGCCGTCGGCGAGACCACCGCCCTGCGCGCAACGGTGATGAGCCACGGCGGCCAGACCCTCTCCGGTCAACACGTGTTCTGGAACACCGGCAAAGCGTCAGTGGCCACGGTGTCCGACGCCGGCATCGTGACCGGCCGCGCGCAAGGGACCGCGCAGGTCGCCGCGAGCGCCGGCGGCGCGTCCGGCATCGCGACCATCACGGTGCTCCCGCCGCGCGTGGCTTCGGTGTCCGTGTCTCCGGGCCGCGACACCATCGTGCTGCCGGGTACCGCGCAACTCACGGCGACGCTGTTCGACGAGCACCACGAGCCGCTCGGCAACCGAACGGTGACGTGGGCCAGCAATCTGCCTAACGGTGCCAACGTGAATCGCAACGGTCTCGTCACCGGCGTAGCGGCCGGCACCGCGATCATCACCGCCAGTAGCGGGAGCGCGTCAGGCAGCGCGGCGATCGTCACTGTTCCGGCGCCCAAGCCGCCGCCTAACCCGAAGCCTCCGCCGGGGGACGGCCACCACAAACCGTGACCCGTGGGACGGCCATCACCATCTATCGCCACCCCAGCGCGGGCGCGACGTGCGTCAGAATCGACTCGATCACGTGCGCATTGTAGTCGACGCCCAGCGTGTTAGGCACGGTCAGGAGGAGGGTGTCGGCTTCGGCGATGGCCTCATCGCCCCGCAATGCTTCGACCAACACATCAGGCTCGGCCGCATACGACCGGCCGAACACCGCCCGCATGTTGTCGATGAGCCCGATCTGATCGCTGCTCTCGTCGCGACCGAAGTAGGCGCGGTCGAGATCGTTCATGAGCGCAAAGATGGACCGAGACACCGACACGCGCGGCTCGCGCGTATGCCCGGCGTCGGTCCAGGCTTGCCGGAAGATGCGGATCTGGCGGGCCTGCTGAACGTGAAACGGCTCGCCCGACTCGTCTTCCTTGAGGGTAGAGCTTTGCAAGTTCATCCCGTGCTGCGCGGCCCAGATCGCGGTTGCGTTAGACGCAGATCCCCACCAGATGCGGTCGCGGAGTCCCGGGGAATGGGGCTCGAGGCGAAGCAGCCCGGGCGGATTGGGAAACATGGGTCGAGGATTGGGTCGGGCGAATCCTTCGCCGCGCAATAAATCGAGAAAGACTTCGGCATGACGCCGACCCAAATCCGCGTCGGTTCCCCCTTCGGGCGGCGCATAGCCGAAGTGACGCCAGCCTTCGATGACCTGTTCGGGCGAACCCCGGCTGATGCCGAGCTGGAGCCGGCCGTTGCTGATCAGATCGGCCGCGCCCGCGTTCTCGACCATGTAGAACGGATTCTCGTACCGCATGTCGATGACGGCCGTTCCGATTTCGATGCGGCTCGTCCTGGCGCCGACGGCCGCGAGAAGCGGAAAGGGAGACCCGAGCTGCCGGGCAAAGTGGTGCACGCGAAAGTACGCGCCGGCCGCGCCGAGTTGTTCGGCCGCCACAGCCAGCTCGATCGACTGCTGAAGCACATCGCGCGCCGATCGCGCGACCGATGGGCGCGACGGTGTCCAGTGACCGAAGGACAGGAATCCGATCTTTTTCATTGCGTCCCTTGCTGTTTTTCCGACACGATAGCGGCCCCGGCGCGGCCGAGCTGCACTGTCACGTCGTGCTGCGCGCCATCGTCGACCAACGGGATCGCCGGTGTGTCGAGCAACTTGCCGTCGACGCTGATGGCAACGGCGGCCGCGATGTCGTCAGTCACATGCACGGCGATGATGTACAGACTCCGGCCGTAGCGATACCGAATTTCATACTGCCGCCAATCGCGCGGAATGCACGGGTGTATCGAGAGCATCGCACCCTGCTTCACGACACCGAGAATCGCCTCGACACCCACGCGATACATCCAGCTCGCGGAGCCGGTGTACCACGTCCATCCGCCTCGCCCGACGTGTCCCTCGGCCGCGTAGATATCGGCGGCCACGACGTAGGGCTCGACCTTGTACCGCTCGACGTCACCCGGCGTCCGCGAGCGGGTCAGTGGGTTGAGCATCTGGAACATCTCGAACGCGCGGTCGCCGTCACCGCGCCGCGCCGTCGCGAGCGCCGCCCACAGCGCCGCGTGCGTATACTGGCCGCCGTTTTCGCGGACCCCCGGCAGGTAACCCTTGATGTAGCCCGGATCGTGCGGCGTGCGATTGAACGGCGGAGCGAGCAGCAGAATGAGGCGCGCATCGTCGCGCACCAGATGCGCCTCCAGCGAGCGCATCGCGCGCGATTGCCGCTGCGGATCGCCGGCGCCCGAGATCACGCTCCAGCTCTGGGCCAACGCATCGATGCGGCACTCGTCGCCTAACGCGGAGCCCAGGGGCGTGCCATCGTCGAAGTAGGCGCGGCGGTACCATTCGCCGTCCCACCCGTCCGACTCGACGGCGCGCGCGTACGCGCCGGCCTGCGTCAGGAATTCGTCAGCGATCGCAGCGTCGCCCCGCGCGGCGGCGACCGGCGCAAACGCACGCAGCGTGGCGATGAGAAACCACGCCAGCCAGACGCTCTCGCCCCGCCCGTCCACCCCCACACGGTTCATGCCGTCGTTCCAATCGCCGCCCCCGATCAACGGCAGTCCATGCGCGCCGGTCGTGCACGCCTTCCGTAAGGCGCGCACGCAGTGCTCGTACACCGTTCCGGTCTCCCCCGACACCTGCGGCACCTCGTACGCCTCGTGCTCGCCCGGCTCGAGCGCTCGCATCGTGAGAAACGGCGCTGGTGCATCGAGCACCGACGCGTCGCCGGTGACCCGCACGTAGTGATCGACGACGTACGGCAGCCACGCCATGTCGTCGGAGAACCGCGTTCGCACACCGCGTCCGCTGCCCGGGTGCCACCAGTGCTGCACGTCGCCCTCGACGAACTGGCGCGCCGCGGCGCGAAGGATGTGTTCCCGCGCCAGCTCCGGCGCCGCATAGACGAACGCCATCACGTCCTGCAGCTGGTCGCGAAATCCGTAGGCTCCGCCGCTCTGATACAGCGCCGACCGGGCCCACATACGACACGAGAGCGCCTGGTACAACGTCCATCGGTTGAGCATCGCATCGAAGGTCGGTTCCGGTGTGCGCACGGTGATCACCGAAAGCCGTTCCGCCCAACCGGCAACGGTCTGCGCGACCGCCGCCTGTGCTCGCCTAACGTCACCGTATCGCGCCACGAGCTCCCGGGCCTCGGCGCGGCGCGGCGCGGCGCCCAGGATGACGACCACGTCTCGCGTTTCTCCGGGCCCGATGTCGATTTCGCACTGGAGCGCGGCGCACGGATCGAGACCAACGCCCACGGCGCCAAGGAGGTTCGTCCGGACGCCGGCGGATCCGCTCCCCGTCGCGGCGCGCGCGAGTGCCGCCGGCGCATTGGGCGCGCCATTCCGCCCGAGGAACTCCCTCCGGTCGCCGGTGTGACCGATCACGCGTTCGCTCACCGCCGTGAACGCGACCCATTCGGCGAACTCGGGATCGAACGTGTTCTGCGCGAAGATCGCCCCCAGGTCCGCCTCGAACGACGTTCGCACCTGGTGTTGCGTGTGCTCGCGGAGCACGCCGAGCGTGAGCTCGGTGTAGGCGGTCAGGATGATCCTGCGCCGCCGGCCGTCATCGTTAGTCAGCCGCAGTACCGAAATCTTGACCGCGTCGTTCTCGGCGATGCCGCACACCAGATGCGTCCTGATGCGCGTGTGCTCGTGCTCGAACGACGACTGTCCCGGCTCGTGGCGCACGATGTACGGTGTGTAATTCTGGACCGGAGCCGGCGTCGCGCTCCATACGTCGCCGGTCTCGTCGTCTTGCAAATAGATCGCGTCGCCGACCGGCTCGCTCACCGGATCGTTGTGCCACGGCGTTAGGCGAAAAAGATAGCTGCTCCCGGCCCAGGAAAACCCGCCGCCGCGCTCCGTGACGATGAAACCGCCGTGCGGGTTGGCGATCACGTTCGACCACGGCGCCGGCGGGACATGATCGCCGTACACGCTCATCTGATACGCGCCGTCGGGTGCGATGCCGCCAAAGCCGTTGGTGTCGCGTGGTCGCGGCGGGCCGTCGCCCCTCACGTCGATCGCGTGCGACGAGACGTGGGACACGAGCGCCGCGCTCGACTTGCCGTCCGAGCGCAGACGAGAACCCAGAACCCACAACGGACGTACGGCTTGCGCGGCGCGACGTCCGGATGCCCGCAACGGCGTCAAGAACGGGCCACCATCATCCTCTTCGCGTTCCTCCGCCGGCTTGGAGGCTTCGATGATCCGGCCGAGCGATCGGCCGTCGCACGGCACCTGAACGCGTGCCGTCGCACGCAGCATCAACAGGTCGGCGGCGCTGAGCAAATCCCGCCGTCGCACGAAGGCTCCGCCCGGCCGGTCGGTAATGTTCGAGTCACCCGATGCGAACAACGCGGCCGTGATCTGTTCGTTCAGTGACTGCATGTACGTGTGCGGTTGCCCGTTCAGAACCACGAGATCGACCGTCATGCCGTGACGCCGCCAGAAATGATGCGCCGCGAACAACTGGCGCAGAGTCGGCAAGCCGTCGGCCGAGTCGATCGTCGCCAACACGATGGGCCAGTCGCCGGAAATACCGTTAGCCCAGAGGCGGGACTGCGACCCTTCGTTGCGGCGGAGCTCCGATTGCGGTGAGCGCATCTCCGGGCACGCATAGAAGAGCGAGCCCTCCAACTCCTGGAAGCAGGCCGCGTCCGCGGGAGTGATGTCGAGCTCGTTCAGTTCCACCTGCGCCGCGGTCCAGGCCAGGTCGAGCGCTCGCTGCGCCGCGTGCGGATCGTGATACCGACCGGCGAGCTCGAACGCGCGCTCTCGGCTCGTGGCGACGAGCGTCGTGAACGCGACCGATGCCGACTGGCCCGGCGCCAATCGAACACGCGTGCGCAGCGCAAAGATCGGATCGAGGACGGCGCCCGTCGTACCGGAGAGCGGCCCGTCGACGTCGAGCGCGACCGGGTCGCGAACCGAGCGGCCGCGGCCGAGGAATCGCGCACGATCGGTTTCGCAGCTCGTTAGGCCGACGCGCTCCACACCGGTATCGACGACGTGGACACACCACAGCGGTCGCTCGTCTGCCGAACGCGGACGACGAATGGCCGTGATCGCCGAGCACCAGGCATGCCACTCGGTCTCGATGAAGAGATTCCCGAACGCCGGGTGCGCACGGTCCGCATCGGGCGGCGCGAGAACGATCTCGCCGTAACTCGTCAGCTCGACGTCCCGCGAGGCATCCGAGTTGTTGGTCACGACCACCCGCCTGACTTCGGCCGCGTCGTCCGGGACCACGCCGATTTCCGTGCGCGTTTCGATGTCGCCGTCGGCGCGGTGGAACGTGACGCGATCGTTGGCCAGGACGGCCTTGTACCGGTCGGCCTCGGCGCACACCGGCTGATGTGCGGCGGACCACACTGTCCCGCGCGTGATGTCCTTGAGGTAGCAGAACTGTCCACTGTGATCTCGCGTTCCGTCTGCCCGCCACCGCGTGACCGCGAGATCCTCGAATCGGCTGTAGCCGCCGCCGGCCTGGCTCACCATGATCGTGTACGGAGCACGTCCTAACAGGGCGACGTGAGGCTGCATGGTGTCCGGTGTGTCGATCTCACGCACCGCAGCCCGCTCGATATCGGAGGCAGAACGTGCCTCGTCGGAACGCGAAGGCTGTGTGTCCTGCAGGTCGAGCCGTCGCGGAATGCGCTCGTGCAGCAGCAAGCTCGCCGATCTCATCATCGGGTCGGCGTGAAACCGGCGTTGCCACACGTCGGCGGTGAGCGCGTTCGTGAGTGCGACGAGTCCCATGCCGATGTGATGCGCCATGAACGTCCGAACGACGGCGTACCGCCGGTCCGGCTCGGGACGCGAATAGTCGAGCGCGTCGCGGAATCCATACGATCCGAGCGCACCTCCGCGCTCGAGCGTACGCAAGTTTGCGAGCGCCTCGTGCGGATTCACCATCATGGCAAGCACCGTCGCGTACGGCGCGACGACGAGATCGCGCGCCAGGCCGCGCTTGAGCGCGAGATCGGGAACGCCGAAGGCGCGGTACTGATAGGTGAGATTCCGGTCGCGCAGGTTGTACGCGCGCTCGCTGACGCCCCACGGAACGCCGCGTGTTGCGCCGTACGCAATCTGCCGGTGCACCGCGCCGCGGTACGTCTGATCGAGCAGCGTGAACGGAAGCGATTCCATCACGAGCACCGGCATGAGATACTCGAACATGCTGCCGCTCCACGACACGAGCGCCGTCGCGCCGGCCGCGTGCGTGAGCGTGCGGCCGAGTCGGAACCAGTGCTCGACCGGGACCTCGTTTTTGGCGACGGCAATGAAGCTCGCGAGCCGCGCTTCGGAGGCCAGGAGGTCGTAGTACGATCCGTCGAGCGAGTGCGTGCTCTGCTGGTATCCGATGGCGAACAACCTGCGCGCCGGGTCGAAGAGAAAGCGGAAATCCATCGACGTCGCGTACGCCGACGCGCGCCGGGCGAGCACATCGAGGCGCGCGACTAACGAGGCGGCAGCCGGCGAGCGCGCGCGTAAGTACCTGAGCGTGACGCGGCCGCGCGGCGCATCGCCGGAATCG
>DAHUXU010000603.1 GCA_027307005.1 Gemmatimonadota bacterium | reverse complement strand
CGGCCGCGGCGCCGCGCCCGGTTTCCTCCGCCGGCTGCAGCACCACGAGCACATCCCCCTGCGCCGGGGCCATCGCCAGCAGGTAGGCCGCGCCGACCGCCCACGACGCGTGCACGTCGTGTCCGCAGGCGTGCATCACGTTAGGCGTGCGCGACGCGAACGGGAGGCCCGTGGCTTCCTGGATCGGCAGCGCGTCGATGTCGCCGCGCACGGCGACCAACGGCGCCGCCGGATCGCGTCCGCGCCTCCGCGCCACCAGTCCCGTCTCGGCGACGCGATCCAGGCGCCGCGTGTCGAGCGGCGCCAGCGCCGCGTGCAGCCGCTCGCACGTGCGCCGCTCGGCGAACGACAACTCCGGATGCTCGTGCAGATCGCGCCGGAGCGTCACCAGCGCGTCGCGCGCGTCCGCGGGAAAGAGACCAGCTATCGCGCTCGGGAGCATCCCCGCCACCTCCCTTCGATCAGCGTCCGATGACGTCTCGCCGCACCGTCAGGTTGTCGATCCGGTCCATGTCCACCGTGACGCCCATGCCCGGCGCGTCGAGCGGCACCCGCACCATGCCCCGCTCATCCATCGTCCACTCCGGCGTCACCACATCGCGCTCCCAGTAGCGCGAGCTCGGCGACAGGTCGCCGGGCAGCGTGAAGTTGGGCAGCGAGGCCAGCGCCACGTTGTGCGCCCGGCCGATGCCGCTCTCGAGCATCCCGCCGCACCACACCGGCACGTGCTGCGCCCAACAGTAATCATGGATGGCGAGCGACGAGGCGAAGCCGCCCACGCGTCCCGGCTTGATGTTGATAATGCGGCCGCTGCCTAACGTCACCATGTCCTGCGCCCGCTCGAGATCGGTGATCGATTCGTCGAGGCACAGCGGCGTGCGCAGCGACTGCTGCAGCGCGGCGTGCCGCACCAGATCCTCGCGGCCCAACGGCTGCTCGATCATCACCAGATTGAACGTGTCCAGCCGGCGCAGCACCGCGCTGTCGTCGAGCGTGTACGCCGAGTTGGCATCGACGGCCAGGTGGGCCGAGGGCCCCAGCGCCTCGCGAACGGCGCTCACGAACTCGACGTCCGTCCCCGGCGCGATCTTGATCTTGATCTTGTTGTACCCGTTCTTGCGCGCCGCGAGCGCCAGCTCCACCAGCGCGTCCGGGCTGCTCTGGATGCCCAGCGAGATGCCGGTGGCGATCTCGTCGCGCGTCCCGCCCAACATGCGCGCGAGCGGCACGCCCTCGAGCCGCGCCGCCAGCTCCCACGACGCCATCTCCACCGCCGCTTTCGCCATGCGATGCCCGCGAAAATCGCGCTCCAGAATCTCCGACACCGCGTTAGGCGACGGGAGATCCTCGCCCCGCACCCGCGGCGCGATCCAGGTGCGAATCGCCCACCACGCCGTGTCGATGGTTTCCGGGCTGTAGTTGGGCTGCTCGCCCGCCACACATTCGCCCCAGCCCGAAATCCCATCGGGATGCTGAAGCTCCACCAGCGCGATTCGCCGCTCCGTCACCATGCCGGACGAGATGCGGAACGGCTGCTTGAGCGGGAGTCGGATCTCCCGCAACACGATGCGATCGTAGCGCAGCGTCACAGTTCGGTTGGGCCGGAGGATGGGGGAACAGTGAGCGTACAGATGTAGTAGCTGCAGTCGGCGTCATCATGGACGAACCCGGTCACGCGATACCCGGCGTCGACCGCCCACAGAATGACGCAGCGCGTGCTGGCACGCCAGCGGGTTGCGCTCGAGATCGATTCCGCTTGCACCCGGTCGATCGATTCGGGAACGGCAATGCGCACGACCGGATCGCGCGGATGGGCCGTGAGATCGGGAACGATGGGCAGGCCGTCGGCGCCCACTGGATTGAGCACGGGTGCGGCGAGTGCATCGTTGGGCAGGTGCGTCGCACGCGGCGGGTCGCGATCCAGATCCCAGGCGACAATGAATCGGTCGGTGCCGAGTCCGCGATGCAGGGTGCTGCTGGTGTCCGCGCCGTACATGTTGGGCACGTATTCGGCCACGTGCGCGCCTAACCGGTTGATGTTGAGGTGCGCGTTTCGCGACACGAGCGGGTCGAAGGTCCAGTACATCCGCGTGATGCCGCGTTGGCGAAGCGTGTCGCGTTGGTACTCTTTGAGGCGCCGGCCGATGCCGTGGTCGCGCATGTCTTCGCGGACGGCGAGCATGTCGGACCAGTGCGTCAATCGACCGTGCTCGACGCCCGTCATGCCGAACACGAAGCCGACCAGGTGGTCGCCCTGAAACGCGCCCGCGGCCACGCCGCCGATGCGCTGCGTCACTTTGAGCAGGGCGGCCGGGACGCGTTCGCTGAATTCGGGGCCCCAGACATCGGTTTGCAGGTCGGCGCAGCGCGCAAACTCGTCGTGCGTG
>DAHUXU010000598.1 GCA_027307005.1 Gemmatimonadota bacterium | reverse complement strand
GAAGAGACGCTGCGCCAACGCCAGGTCTTCGGCAACCTGATCGCGCACTGCCGCGTGACCACCTACCTCGTCGTACGCAGTGCGCGTGAGCAGCATGTACTGCCCATTCGCAAGCTTGTCGATGACACGCCGCGATTCATTCACCGCCCGCGCGCCGCCAAATCGCATCGCCAGCATCGCGAAGACCTGCGGCTGAATCAGCCGTTCCCAGAACGTCAGCATCACCTGACGCCCCAGGACGCTCACGAAATCCATCTCGCGACGCCTCAGCCGATGCACCGTCCTCGCCAACAGCTCGCGCCCATGTCGCGTATCGGCGTCGGTGAAGCACAAGATGTCGCCCGAGGCAAGGGCAGCTCCGCGGTCGCACGCCCACTGTTTCCCAAACCATCCGTCCGGCAACGGCGGCGCCTCGATCACCGTCACGCGATAGTGGATGGTGGCCATCACACGGGCGATGGCCAGCGTGTCGTCCGCCGAATGATCGTCGACAATGATCACCTCGAGCGACGGATAGTGCGACAGCAAAATCGATTGGACGCAGGCGGCGATGTTCGCCGCTTCGTTGCGGGCAGGAATGATGACGGAAACCTTCGGTGCGTTAGCGTCCGCGACCGGCTCGCCGTCGAGCGACGGATCACCCCTCGCGCGCCAGATCGCGACAATGGGAATGACGACCCACGGCGCAGCGGCGACGAGCGCAAGCGTCAACACGTGGGCGCGGCGAAAGCGTCTCGCTTGGTGGTCGTCACCCGGGAAAAGTAGCGGCCGCTTTTGCGGGCGGGGAAGGCCGTGCGCTACTTTGCACGCAGCGGGCGCCGCCGCGCCCGAGGGTCAACATCACTCCAGGATTCGGGACAGAATCGAGATGGCGCACGATGTGGAGAAAGGATACCGTGAGGTGCCGGCGTCAGCTGTGATAGAGATGCAGGGACGTGGCGACGACGTCACGTTCGTCGACGTGCGTGAGCAGCACGAATGGAATCTATTTCGGATCGCCGGCGCCATTCACATCCCCGTGGGCCGCGTGCGCGACGAAGCTCCTCGGCGCCTCCAGACGGGTCGGACCATCCTATTGTATTGCGCGCGCGGCGGGCGGGCTGCGACTGCGGCGGCAACGCTGGCCGAGCTGGGGTTCGCCAACGTACTTTCACTCGAGGGCGGGCTCATGGCCTGGGTGAACGCGGGCGGAGCACTGGAGGAGTAGCGGCGCGTGTCGCTCGGCGCCGGCAATCCGTTAGGCGACGATTCTGCCGCATCCGTTCTGGTCCGGCCTCTCGTTGCTCGGCTCCTCGAGCGGTTGCAGACTCGCGCGACGGTCGAGATCGAAACAGGCGCCGAGGGACGGCGAGCGGCGGTGGCGCTTGTGCTCAGGGCGCGCGAGCGGGAGCCGGTGGAACTGCTCATGATCAAACGCGCCACCTACGCCGGCGATCCATGGAGCGGACACTTCGCGCTGCCTGGCGGACGCCAGGAGCCGGGAGAAACGATCGAGCAAACTGTCGTGCGCGAGACGCGCGAGGAAACCGCACTCGATCTGTCGCGCAACGGAGCGATTCTCGGTCGCCTGGACGACGTGCAGCCGCGGACGGTTGCACTGCCGCGACTCGTAATCACCCCGTTCGTCGGCGTCGTGGCCGGTGACGCTGCGCTGACGCTGAGCGACGAAGTTGCTGAAGCCTTCTGGATTCCCGTGGATGCGCTGCGGGCGCCGGAGGCGACACGCGAGGTGGTGCTCGAAATGACGGGCGGTCCGCGGCGCATGCCGACGTTTCAGCATGGCGGCCGCACCATCTGGGGCCTAACGGAGCGCATTCTGCGGCAGTTTCTGGCGCTCACATCGACCGAGTGAACCGGCCATGTACACGCGCATTCTGGTCCCGCTCGAGAATTCGCCGTACGACGACGCGATCCTGGATCACGTCCGCGCACTCGCGCGACTCTGTCACGCGTCCATCATCCTCATCCACGTGGCGGATGGATGGGCCGCGCGCAATTTGCGGCAGCTGGACCTGCGCGAAAGCGAAGAAATGCGCGCGGATCGCGAGTATTTGAGCCGCATCGCCGCGGCGCTCGAAGCGGACGGCCTCGACGTGGATGCCGTGCTCGCCAACGGCGACCCCGCGCGCGAGATCGCCGATGCGGCGGCGCGGGAACGGTGCGACCTCATTGCGATGTCCACGCACGGGCATCGCTTCTTCTCCGATCTCATCTACGGCAGCGTCGCCGACGGCGTCCGCCACAAGTCCGACGTGCCGGTGCTACTCGTGCGCGGTTCCAAGGTCCCGCGATCGACATCCGAGGCGCCGGTCAATCCCGCCGAACCTCGCACCTCTTGACACCGCCGTGCCGCGCATGGCGATTCTTACGTCATGCCATCCACGGTGCGGATCGGAACACAAGGCTGGAACTATGACGCCTGGCTGGGACCATTCTATCCGCCCGATACACGCGCGGCCGATTTTCTGTCGGTGTACGCCCGCGCGTTCGACACCGTCGAAGTCGATTCGACGTTTTATGCGGTTCCACCGGAACGCACCGTGCAAAGTTGGGCCGAGCGCACTCCTGGACACTTCACGTTCGCGCTCAAGATGCCGCAGGAAATTACGCACGAACACAAGCTGCGCGACTGCGCCCACATCACCGACCAGTTCTTCGATCGGGCCCGCGCACTCGGCGCCAAACTCGGGCCGGTGCTGGTTCAGCTCGGTCCGGAGTTCGGGCCATCCGAGCTGCCCGCACTGGCGGCATTTCTTCCGACGCTGCCTCGCGATATCCGCGTCGCCATCGAGTTCCGCCAGCGCGCATGGATACACGAAGGCGTGCTGGCCCTGCTCGCCGAGCACCACGTGGCGTTGGCACTCATCGATGCGCGATGGATCCCCCGTCGCATAATGCTTGCACTGGCGGAGAAGCCGACTGCGGATTTTGCGTACATTCGATGGATGGGCCCCGATCGTGACATCGTCGACTACTCGCGCATCCAGGCGGATCGCACACTTGAGCTCGAGTCGTGGGCGGACGCCATCATGATGCTCGCGCAGAAGGTGACGGCGGTGTACGGGTACGCGAACAACCATTTCGCCGGACACAGTCCCGCCACGGCCCGCCAGCTCCAACGCCTGCTGGGACAGCATCCGGTGGACCCGGGTGAGTTGGGCGAGCAGATGTCCCTCTTTTGATGCCTAACGTCAGGCGCCCGCGGCGCGGCGGCGCATGACTCGGCGCACGGTGATAGGATGCGTGGTCGCCGCGGGCGCGGCGGCGCTGTTCGCACGGTTGGGCGTGTGGCAATTGCACCGGCTCGCCGAACGCCGCGCGTTCAATGCGCAGTTCGAGCAGCGGCTGGCTGCCGCGCCGGCGCCGCTCGACAGCATCCCGCGCGACACCGCGCTCGCGAAGTATCGCCGCGTGCGCGTCCAGGGCACGTTCGACTACGACCACCAGTTCGTCATCACGAGCCGGTCGCGCGACGGCGCGCCGGGCGTATTCCTCATCACGCCGCTCAAGCCGGACGCGGGCGCGCGCGCGGTGCTCGTGAATCGCGGCTGGGTCTACTCGCCCGATGCGTCGTCCGTGAACGCCTCGTTGTGGCTCGAGCCCGAACGCACCACCGTCGACGGATTCATCGAGCCGATGCCCGCGCGCACCCGCGACTCATCGCAATCCGCCACCAATCCGCGCGCATGGAGAGAGCTCGACTATGCGCGCGCCACGGCGGAGCTGCCTTACGCAATCGAGCCGTACAGCGTCGTCGAGCTGGCGAATGGACCGCGCCCGGTCGGCGCGCCGACACGACTCCAGCTGCCGGCCATGGATGACGGCCCGCACCTGAGCTACGCGATTCAGTGGTTCACGTTCGCCGCCATCGCGCTCTACGGCGCACTCTACCTGCTCTGGTTGGAACATCGCGGATCAGGATGACGCGTGGGGCAGCTGATTGTCCGGTCTCCCGGCGCGCGTGTATTTTGAGAATGCGGCGCGGGAGCGCCGCCTCCCGCACCAGGCGGGACACAATCGACAAGGGTGATCTCGCATGGCAGACACCACACACGGACTGGCCTCCGAGCAAGAAGCCCGCGACGTTGCCGAAGCCGCGCGCGAGAGCGAATGGGCCCAGCCGAGCTTTCTTCA
>DAHUXU010000590.1 GCA_027307005.1 Gemmatimonadota bacterium | reverse complement strand
AGTATTGCTTGAACATCACCCGCGCCACCAGTCCGAACCCGAAGCTGCGCCGCGGATGGATGACCAACGGCTCGGTCGTGCACACCTCGAGCGTGCGACCCAGACTCCGCTCCACCCGCGCTTCGATCGCGTCCATGATCCGGTGGGATTCGTGCCCCGATCCGTGCGTCATGAGCCACCGCGGACTTTCGGGGATGCTCTTGCGCAGGAACAGAATCAGCAGGCCTAACGCAGCGCCGATGCCGAATCCCACACGCCAGCCCAGCGTCGGCGGCAAGATCGCCGGATCCAGAATGACCAGCGTGGAGGCGGAGCCGATCGCCGCGCCGATCCAGTAGCTGCCGTTGACGATCAGGTCCGCCCGGCCGCGATACGTGGCCGGGATCAATTCATCGATCGCCGAGTTGATGGCGGCGTATTCCCCGCCGATGCCGGCGCCGGTCAAGAATCGGAACGCGAGGAAGCTGCTCAGGTTCCACGAGAACGCCGTGAGCAACGTGCCCAACAGATAGACGGCCAGCGTGACGAAGAAGAGCTTCCGTCGCCCGTAACGATCGGTCAGGTGCCCGAACACGAGCGAACCGATGACCGCGCCGATCACGTACGTCGATCCGATTTCGCCGATCTGCGTCGCGGTGAAGTTCATCACCGCCGGATCCTGCAGCACGCCGCTCACCGCTCCGGCAAGCGTGACCTCGAGCCCATCGAGGATCCACGTCACGCCGAGTGCGATCAGGATGAGCCAATGGAATCCGCACCACGGCAGTCGGTCCAGGCGCGCCGGAATGTGCGTCTCGAACGGTTCGGCGGTCAGTTGGTCATCCATTGGCAACTCGCATCACGATGGCCTCCCCCGGCGCCGATGTCCGCTGGCGACACGGCCGCGCTCTGGTGTATTCTGCGCAATGCCGGGTCCGCTTGATAGCTGCAGGACCCGTTCCCGACGGTGGTGACATGGAGCTTCTGGACTTACTACTTGGCTCGAACGCCTCGCGCAGCGCATCGCTGGCCGCGATGAGCCCCGTGGTCCTCATGGGCCGCGGACATAGCGGCACCCGTGTGTTGGCGTGGATGTGTGTACACCTCGGCGTCACGTTGGGCACGAGCGGTCCGCACATCGAGGGCGATCCCGACGACGTCCGCTTCACCAACAAGATCAAACGGCTGGCAGCGCGCAACCTGGAGGTGACATCGCCGGCGCGTGTGCGCGAGCCTGCGTTGCGCCGCTTCAAGGCGGCGGTGTCGGCATACTACGCGGGGCTCGGCAGTCCCGCCGGCATGTGGGGCTGGAAGTTTCCGGAGACGTATCTGATCGCGCCGTACGTTGCACGCACGTTCCCGCGCGCGAAATACCTGCACCTGGTGCGGGACGGGCGGGACCTCGCGTTCAAGACCCATCTCACGGACAATCCGCGGCACCGCGTTGGGCGCGCGGTATTGAGCGCCTGCAACGCGCTCGGGCTGCCCGAGCATCTGCGCGCGGCCGCGTCGTGGCAGTATCAGGTGGACCGCTTCGATGCGTTTCGCGAACAGCTCTCGGCGTCCGATGTGCTCGACATCCGATTCGAGGATCTGTGCACCGCGCCGCGCGAGAGCGCGGAGCGGTTGAGCGCGTTTTTAGGCGCACCGATGACGGATGCGTGCCGCGCGTACGCGGCCACCGGCATCGACACGCTCAAGCTCGCCCAGTATCGCGACCAGGATCCGCGGCTGGTGGACGAGGTGGAGCGGCGCATCGGCGCAACGCTCCGGCGTTATCGGTATCTGGCGTAGCGATATTGCCGGCATCTACGCTCATGCTTTAAGACGGACAAAGCACGGACACGACGGAGCCGCGGTTGGGCTGGCATCTACGCTCATGTTTTATACGGACAAAGCACGCACAACGGTCAGGGCACGGACGACACGACGGGCGCGCATGTGTACTCCGACGATGATCTCCGCTGCCTAACGCCTAAGCGATTGCAGTTTGCCCGTGCCCTGTCCGTTGTGTCCGTGCTTTGTCGTATAAATCATGAGCGTAGATGCCAGCCCAACGGCGGCCGACTACCGGCGCGGCGGCCCGGACGCCGGCCGCCGCTCGATCACGCCCCCGGTGCCCACGAAGTCGAACCGGTGGTAGAGCGTCCGGCTGCGATCCGTCGGCCACAGGAAGAGCGCATCGAGCCCCTGCGTTTCCGGCGCGCACACGAGCGCCGTGAGCAGCGCGCTGCCCACGCCCTCGCCGCGCGCCCGCGCATCGACGAAGAAATTCGAGATGTAGCCGTGCCATTCGCCTTCGCCTAACGGATTGGGAATCTTCTCCACGATCTGCATCCAGATCGCGCCGACGACCACCGCACCGCGCTCGGCCACCCAACAGCGCCACGAGGCGCCCGGCCGCAACCGGTCGATCATCCAGTCCTCGCACCGCGCGAGGAACGCATTGGCGTCTTCGTCGGGCGTGGCGAGCCCGGCTCGTAGGGCATAGCGCAGTCGCGCCAGGGCCGGCGCATCGCTGTGCACCGCGCGCCGCACCGTGACCGATGTTCGAGTCATGTCCAAGGGCCGTCATGCGAGAGTCCGCTCGCGCAACACACGCGCAACACGCCACAGAATGTACGCGATTCGCCCCGTCCACCGCCACCGGATGGCGCGGCGGGTGTGAGTTGTTTGGCACGCATCGGCGCATTCGGCATCGACTATGCAGGGCTCGGCGGAATCTTCACGCGCAGGCCGTCGTGACTCGGACCGCCGCATTACTCACAACGCCGCGCCGGTGCGCACGCGCCTCGCATCCGAGACGCGTCGCTCGCCCGCCTCCGTCCATCCCATCGTTCCATATCCGCACACACGATCCACCATGCACGGCGCCGGTATGCCTAACGCAGCCGAGTCGCGCTCCTGGGGTGTGAACGTCAATTTCGCTTCGAACCATGGAGGATATTGCTATGATCCCGAACTCGCGTTGGGGTACGCCGAGTGTCCGGAATCATCACGCGATGACGGCGGTGCTGCTCGCGCTGGCCGTCTGCGTCATGTCGAGTGCCGCCGGCGCCCAGGCGGCAGGAAACGGCAGCGTTGCCGGGAAGGTCGTGGATGAACACGGCGTACCTGTCGTCAGCGCTCAGGTCTTCATCGATCGCACGACGATCGGCACGCTGACGCGCGGCGATGGCACGTATCTCCTCGGCAGCGTGCCGCCCGGCTCGCATGTGCTGCGCATTCGGATCATCGGCTATCGGCCCGACTCGGCCAGCATCACCGTCACCGATGGTCAGCGCACGGAGCAGAACTTCACGCTGCGCGCCGATCCGCTGCAGTTGCAGAGCGTGGTCGTCACCGGTACATCGGTTCCGACGCAGAACCTCAAGGCAAGCGTCGCCGTGACCACGATGAGTCCGGAAGAAATCCAACAGGCCGCGCCCCGCAGCACCACGGAGATGCTGCGCTACGTTCCCGGATTCACACGCGTCGAGAGCTCGGGTGGCGAAGTGAACGAGAACATCAGCATGCGCGGCATTCTGGGCGTCGAGCTCGTCATGTTCATGGAAGACGGGATGCCGGTGTTCCCGACGATGCACACGTTCTTCATGAACGCCGACAACCTGTTCCGCCCCGACGAGAACATCGAGCGCATGGAAGTGGTGCGCGGCGGCGCATCGGCGCTGTTCGGCTCCAACACGCCCGGCGCCATCATCAACTTCATCAACAAGACGGGCGGCGACCAATTCCAGGGGACGATGGTCGCCACCGGCGGGACGGAAGGGCTGGCCCGCTATGACGTGGACATCAACGGTCCGCTCAACGACCAGTGGCGGTTCAACGTCGGCGGATTCTATCGCTACGACCACGGCGTGCGCGATCCCGGATTCCCCGGCATCCACGGCGGCCAGCTCAAAGCCAACGTGACCCGACTGCTCGACAACGGCTACATCCGGTTCTCGGCCAAGGTCATCGCCGACAACAACCAGTTCATTCTCGATCTCCCGTTCGAGAACAACGGCAATCCGCGCTTCGTGCCCGGCTTCAGCGCGTACGGATCGATGAACACGAACGAGGGGCTCGACCTCTCGGTGCCCACGCCCACGGGCAAGCAGGACTTCCCGTTAGGCAACGGCATCGAGACGGATGCCTCCTGGTTCACCGCCGATGCGGCGTTCGACCTGGCCAACGACTGGCACATTCGCAACAGCGCGCAGATCATGCGCGACCACGAAGAATGGAACGCGCTCGTGCCGTCGAACGCGATGACCGTGCAGAACTTCCTGACCATGCCGGCGGGCCAGGGCGGCCTCGGGCTCCCGGCGGGATCGACCATCCAGCTCAACTACACCAACCACTTCGACGCCGCGGGCAACCCGCTGCCCTTCAACACGCCCAACGATCTCGTCGCGCCGGGGCAGGACATCCACGTGTCCAAACCCATCGCCGCGTTCCAGGATCAGGTGCAGGCGCGCAAGGAGTTCGGCAAGAACACGCTGTCGTTAGGCGCATACTTTGCCAACTACAGCCAGGACAACCACTGGTTCTTCAGCCAGGTGCTGACGGATGTCCGCGACAATCCGCGGTTCCTCGATGCCGTGGTCACGACGCCGGGCGGCACGCCGACGCCCATCACGAAGAACGGCTTCATGAACTTCATGTCGGGCTACACCAACGGCACCGGCCAGACGAGCATCGTGTCGGGCGTCGTCGGCTTGAGCCTGCAGCCGACGGACAAGCTGCACATCGACGCCGGCGGTCGCGTGGAGTACGATGACTACGTCCAGGCGTCCGAGAATACGTCGACGTTCGATCTCGACGGCAACGCGGCCACCTCCTGGAACAACGAGACGTTCGGCAACGGGTCGTTCCGCCACTTCCAGAAGAGCATCACGGATTGGGCCGCTTCGTTAGGCGTGAACTACGCCCTCAAGGACAATCTGTCGCTCTACGCGTCCGCGTCGCGGGGCTACAAGATGCCGGCGTTGGACGAGTTCCTGCAGGCGCAGGCGCAACAGCAAGTGAATCTGTTCGAGTCGCGCGAAGTGCAGTCGTACGAGGCTGGCGTAAAGGGCGTCACCGACATGTTCGGGTATACGCTCGACGGCTTCTACACCGTGCTCAAGAACGTCGTCAATCAGGGATTGGTCATCGACTCGGTGACGGGACGGTCGACGTGGGTGATCCAGCCGCAGCCCCAGAACAAGGCGTACGGTGCGGAGGCGGAGCTGGTCGCCAATCCGCTACCCGGGCTTCAGCTGTTGGGCAACGGCACGTTTCTCCGCGCCGAGCTCGGCTCGGGCGCCGGCGCACAGGTCGGGGCGCGGCTGAACGGGGTGCCGGCATCGTTAGGCAACATCTCGGGCACGTACACGATCGGCAAGTTCCGCGCGCTCGCCGACTGGCACTGGGTCGGGTCGCGGTTCGTGGACATCACGACGGGCATCCAGCTGCCCGCCTACAGCTACTTCAACTTTGGCGCGTCGTATCTCTTCCCCCAGAACGGCGTGACGCTCGACGTACGGCTGTTGAACGCCTTCCAGGGCGAAGGGCTCGAGGAGGGCAACCCGCGCCTCTTGACGTCGGGCACGAATCCGATCTTCCTGGCGCGACCGATTCTCCCGCGGCGGTTGACGGTCTCGTTGCGGTACGATTTCGGTGCGAACGGCGAACCGACGTCACAGCAGACGCCGACGTCTTCGCAGTCGCCGTCGCAGTCGACGCTGCAGCACGAGTGAACGGCGTCTGAGCTTCCGGGCGCAGCACGGTGGGAAGCTGCGATCAGGGGCGCAAACGCGGTCCACTGATGAACGGCAGTCTGGTTGGTTAGGCGGCGGGTCCGGTATCGGCCCGCCGCCCAACCGCACCATGCGCTCCGTCTTGCGGACTGTCCGTTGACGCAACTGATCCGCTGCGAACCGCATCTCGCGTTTCTGCATTCTGGACGTCACGGCGCCTTCGATTGGGTGGCCAGTCCGGCATTCTTCCACGCGTTCCATCCGCCCCGGAGTGCGCGCGCCTTGGGCCAACCCGCTCGTCTCAGTTGGAGCGCCACACGGGCGCTCGTGGCTTCGTCCAGTCAAGCGCAGTAGACGACGAGCGTCGCTCGCTGCGAGAGCCGGCGGGCGGTCGCGTCGCGCACCGGGTCATCGGGGTTCACGCGCACCGCGCCCGCGGCGGTGACCGTGTCCACCTCGTAATTCCGATTCGCGCGCGCATCGACGATCACGACCGGTTCGCCCCGTTCCTGCATCGCTTGCGTCTCGGCGATCGTGATCCGGTCGGGAACTTCTTCGTTCATCGGCGCGGCGACAGGGAGTGTCGCGCTTTCCGTGGAGACGCGGGCCGCCGCCCTGACAACCCGATGCCTCCGGACGAACAGCCCCATGCCGCCGCCGTGCAGGACCACTGACAGCACGACGACAAAGCTCGTGATTGCGAACAGACGCTCGGATCCCGCCAGCCCGGCGAAGACGGGAAGCAACACCAGCAGCAACGAGCTCAGTCCGCGCGCGCCAAAAACGGCGACGAGCCGCTGGTCGTGCTTCTCCATCCCGGCACCCGCGAGCAGGGGATACAAGACCACGGTTCTCGTGCCCAACGCGATGCACGCGAACACGATCAAGCGCCAGTCGACGCCGACGAAGCCCAACCAGATGAGCGAGGTGCCCAACGCCACGAACGTGAGGAGCAGCAGCATCTCGGCGGTGGCTTCCCCGTACTCGAGGAAGCAGTCGCACAACTCGGTATCCTGCAGCGCCACCATGAGCCCCGCCACGAACGCCGCCACGAACCCGCTCCCGCCGACCGCCTCCGCCGCGGCATAGGCGCCGAACGCGAGTCCCAGCGCATAGAGCGATTCGTAGTCCCGCCTCACGCCAATCCGTTCGCGCACCCGGGAGAGCGCCGCGATGCCGGTCCACCCGACCGCCGCGCCTAACACTGGGCCGAGGAGGAAAGGCCGAGCACGCTGCGCACGACGTCGTGCGTGACGACCCCGCTCGCGGGCGCCCGCAGCAGGAGCCTGGCGAGCACGACGATGGGCAGCAACACGACGTCGTTCATCCCTGTCTCGATCCGCAGGGCCAATCGAGCCGGCGCCGGGAGCGCCGGCGAGCGCAGCACGCCGCGCAGCAAGACCGGATCGGTCGACGCGAGTGCGGCCCCCAGGATCGCCGCGCCCGCGGGCGTCACGCCTAACAGAAGCCACGCGGCAAGGGCGATGAGGCTGGCCGGGATGAGCGTGCCGGGTCCGAGCACGCGCCAGACCAACCTGCGTTGGGCGCGCAGCTCGGCGATGCGAACGGTGACCGCGTCGCTGAACAGCACCAGGGCCAGCCCGAGTGTGGCCAGAGCGTGCAGCGCCGCCGAATGAAATCCGACGTCGAGCAATCCCAGCCCGAGCGGCCCGAGCACTGCGCCGAGGGCGAGGAACACGGCGGCGATCGGCACGCCGCCGCGCTCGAGCACGCTCGATAGGAGAGCGGCGGCGACCAGAACGATGGCGATCAGCGCGAGGCTGGAGAGGAATTGGTCCATTGGCCCTACGGCTTCGCGCCAACGTTGGTCGCTTGCGCCCGCGCCGATGCCACCAGACTATCCGCGCGCTGGTTCGCCGCGCGCACGATCGCGGCGGCCTTGTCGTCCGACTGCTTGCGCAATTTGTCGGCCGCGGCTTTCGCGGCCACCTGCACCAACGGATTGTCACCGGCCTTTGCGGTGAGCGAGTCAGCCTGGCGATAGCCGGTCTGCCTCACGGTGTCCGCGAGTGCCTGCGCG
>DAHUXU010000585.1 GCA_027307005.1 Gemmatimonadota bacterium | reverse complement strand
GGGCCGACGGTGGAGCGCGTCTTGTCGGCATCGCAGCACGTGATTGTACCGCTCCAGGCCGAGCCCTTGGCGTTGCAGACCACGCCGCAGATTCTGCGCGGCATCCAGGATGTGGTTGTGGCTAACGACGAGCTGACGCTCGACGGACTCGTGCTCACGATGTACGACGAAACGAGCGAAACCAGCGTGCGCGTGTCGGACTACGTGCGGCGCCACCTGCCGCGCAACATGGTGTTCGACGTGGTGATTCCGCGGAGCACGGCGGCGGCCGATGCGTTCGCGGCGGGCCAGCCGGTGGTATTGCGCTCGCCGGCCGACGCGGCGGCGCAGGCGTACGTGAACCTCGCCACCGAGCTCGCATCGCGGTTCGAGTGATGCGGCCCTCCCTCCGGGCGGCGTCGATCGCGCTGTCGATCGCCGCGGTGGCCGCGGCGTGCAACGAGGTCGGCACCAACGCCAACGCGCCGGTCGCGATCCAGCTCGATGCGCCCGCGTCGCCGTCCGTCCTCCTCGGCGATACGCTGCGCGACAGCCTGGGGCAGGTGGCGCCGCTGCACGTCGTGGTCTTCAACTTCAAGAACGACAGCATCCCGGGCATCCCGGTGTCTTTCCTGGCCGTCGATTCGACGCATTCGGTGACCGTCGACCCAGCGTTAGGCATCGTGGTCGGACACGCGCTCATCGCGCGCGTGCTCGTGGTGGCGACGGCCGCCGGATTGCAGTCGATTGCCGACACGATCGCCGTGGTCGACACGCCATCCGTGATGCTTGCCGAAGATTCATCGCGGGACAGCGTCGACTACAGTTTTGCCAACGGACTGCGCGATACGACCATCACGCTGCGCGTGCGCCTGCTGCACCTGCCGGACTCGGTGCCCGTGCCCACGTACGCGGTTCACTACACGATCGTGCACCCGTCGCCCTACGACAACACGGATTCGACCAATGCGCAGCTCGTGAAAATCGGGGGAACGGTCGGACAGGTGGTGGACACGACGGACGCGAACGGCAGCACCAACCTCGGCCTGCGCATCACGCCGTTCACGCACGCGTTCAACGACTCGATCGTCGTACAGGTGAGCGCATCGGCGCCCGGCGGGCTACCGGCGGGCAGTCCGATCACATACGTTAGGCGCATCAACATCCACTGAGCGCAGCGCGGTCGGAGCGCGCCGCCGCGAGCGAGGCCTCCATGACGGTGACTGCCGAGTCGAACACGTCGACGGAACGCGATCCGCGACTGTCGCCGACGACGCTCACGCGCCTCTTCTTCGACGCCGTCGAAGGGTACGATCGGCCGAACGCACTGCAGGTGAAGGCCGGCGGCGCGTATCAGCCGATCTCGCACCGCACGCTGGCAACGCGGGTTCGCCACGCCGCGTTCGGGCTCCGCGCGCTCGGCATTCCGGATGGCTCGGCCGTTGCCATCCTGTCCGAGAATCGCCCGGAGTGGGCGATCGCCGACTACGCCTGTCTCACCGCGCGGTACGTCGACGTCCCGATCTACCCGACCCTGCCGGCCGAGCAGGTCGAGTACATCCTCGAGGACTCCGAGAC
>DAHUXU010000570.1 GCA_027307005.1 Gemmatimonadota bacterium | reverse complement strand
AGCGGACCTTCACGCGGTCGACAGCACCGGTGTGTCCACGATCCAATCCATCGGCCACGCGCAGGACGGCCGCGAGTCGCCTCACCTGGCGGCGGAGTGAGCGATCGAGCGCGGCGAGCGTCTCGTGCGACCGGCGCGGCGACGCGCCGCGGTGATATCGCGCCACGTTGGCGATCACGAGCTGCTCGGCCGGCGACAAGCCAAGCAGCTCGGCGTGCGCGATGAGGTAAAACGAGTGCTTGTGGTGCTTGTCGTAGCTGATGTAGTAGCCGATGTCGTGCAGGCGCGCGGCGGCGGCCAGGACATCGCGCTCGCCGTGTTCGCAGCCCAGTCGCTCGTGCAGCGCATCGAACAGTTGTAGCGCGAGACGCTGCACCTGCACGGCGTGGCGACCTTCCACGTCGCAGGCTTCGGCGAGTCGCTCGATCGATCGTTGGCGTGCGTCGCCAGGACTCGCGGCGTGTGGTTTCACGCGTGCCGTCTCGAGCAGCAGCCCTTCGCGAATGCCGTAGGCCGAGACGACGATGCTCGGGGCGTCGAGGCGCGCAAGCACCTCGGCGATCACGGCCAGACCCGCGACGATGATGTCGGCGCGTCCCGCGTTGAGCCCCGGGACCGCGAGCCGTTCGGCGAGCGTCATGTCCTGGAGCGCGTCGAGGATGTGTTCGAGCTCGATGCGGGTGACGCGGGTGCCGTGCACGGTGCGCGCCGGGTGCAGGCCCTGCCGGGCCAGGGCCATGCCGGCGAGGTTGGTGAACGTGCCGCCGGAGCCCACGATCCGCGCGTTGCGCCACTCGCGCGCCGGCAGGTGCGTGCGGAGCTCGGCGCGGACGTCGCGGCGGAGCGCTTTGACGGCGCGACGGCTCGAGCCCCGTTCGAAATAGTCTTCCGTTAGGCGCAGCGCGCCGAACGGCAGCGAGACCAGACGGTCCACCAGGCCGGCGGCGCAGAGCACGAGCTCGAGCGAGCCGCCGCCGATGTCCGTCACCACCGTCCGGCCGCTGCCGAGGTCGAAGTGCGCGAGCGCGCTGCGATAGCTGAGGAGCGCCTCGGCCCGTCCATCGAGGACGCGCACGGGCAGGTGCGCGCCGCGCTGCACCGTGTCGACGAACTCGCGCGCGTTCGACGCTTCGCGCACCGCGCTCGTCGCGACGGCCACGATGCGGTTGGCGCCGCGCTGCCGCGCGAGCGTCGCCATGCGGGAGATGGCCTCGCTGGCGCGCTCCATGGCGTGCGGCGCGAGCTGCCGCGAGTCTCCGACGCCAGCGCCTAACCGTGGCGCGGCTTTCATCTCGTCCACCACCCGGATGTGGCCGCCGGGCGTCACATCCGCGATCAGCTGGCGGATGGAGTTGGACCCGATGTCGATGGCAGCGACGCGCTCGATCCGCCCGTTAGGCGAGCGCGGCGCAGCCCGGCGGGAGCGCGAATGGACGGCGGCCGGCCGGCTCGTCGGACTCCTCCGTCAGGCGACCGACGTTGCGCCGAGCGCGCCGCCGGTCGCCGACCGCTCCTCGAGGTGGTGCTTGATTGACTTGCCCTCGGCCAGATACACCGCGTCCTCGGCGATGTTGGTCGCCAGATCCGCCACCCGCTCCAGGTTGCGACTCACGAGAAACAACTCCAATGCCGCCGAGATGGTCGTCGGATCCTCGAGCATGTGGGTGAGCAGGATGCGGAACAACGAATCGTGCAGGGCATCCACTTGATCGTCCCGCTTGCACACATCGCGCCCCAGCGCGCCGTCGGACCGGACGAACGCATCCAGCGCATCGCTCAACATCGCGCGCGCGCGCCGCGCCATGTCCTCGATTTCCGGGTCCGGCGTAATGATCGACCGCATGTCCGAAAGACGCAAGGCCGACTGCGCGATGTTCACGGCGTGATCGCCCACGCGCTCGAGATCGTTCGAGATCTTGATCGCGCCAATGATGAAGCGGAGGTCGCGCGCCATCGGTTGCTGGAGCGCGAGCAGCGAGATGGCGAGCTGTTCGATCTCGATCTCGAGTGCATCGAGCTCGCGATCGCCGCTGATCACGACGTCGGCCTTTCCGATGTCGCGGCGGAGCAGGGCGTCGACGGCGACGTCGACCAACGCTTCGGCGCGCTCCGACATGTCGAGCAAGCGCTGTTTGAGCAGGTCGAGCTGCTCGTGAAAATGGCGGAACCCCGTCGTGCTCTCGAGTGGTGAGGGACTCATCCGAATCTCCCGGTGATGTACGCCTCGGTGCGCGGCTGGCGAGGCGTGGTGAAGATCTGGTCGGTCGGCCCTGCTTCCACGAGCTCGCCGAGATAGAAAAATGCCGTGGTGTCGGAGACGCGCGCTGCTTGCTGCATGTTGTGCGTCACGATGACGATGGTCAGCTCCCGCTTGAGCTCGTACAGCAGCTCTTCGACGTGCTGCGTCGCAATCGGGTCGAGCGCCGACGCAGGCTCGTCGAGCAACAATACTTCGGGATCGTTGGCCAGGGCGCGCGCGATGCAGAGGCGCTGCTGTTGGCCCCCGGACAATCCGAGGGCGCTCGAGTGGAGGCGATCTCGTACTTCGTCCCACAGGGCGGCGCGTCTGAGCGAGCTCTCGACCAGCTCGTCGAACTCGCCGCGGCGCGCGAGACCGTTGATGCGCGGACCGAACGCCACGTTGTCGTAGATCGACTTGGGAAACGGATTCCATCGTTGGAACACCATTCCCACACGTTGCCTGAGCGTGACGATGTCGCTCTCGGCGCCGTGGATGTCGGTGCCATCGAGCAAGATCTCTCCCTCGTGACGCGCGCCAGGGATGAGTGCGTTGAGGCGGTTGATCGACCGGAGCAGCGTCGACTTCCCGCATCCCGAGGGACCGATGAACGCCACGATCGTGCGCGGCGTGATCCGGAGCGAGATGTTCGTCAGCGCGCGCTTGTCGCCGTAGTAGAACGAGAAGTCGCGAATCTCGATCAGCCCGGTCAGGCCGGCCGCGGGTGCAGCCGGATCGGAGCGCGCGCGCCCGGCCGGCGCCGGCGTTAGGCGAGGCGCCGCCATGGTGTGGCTCATCCAAACCGTCCCGTGATGTAGGCTTCGGTGCGCGGATCCGACGGCGACGTGAACAGCGTCTGGGTCGGCGCCATTTCGACGAGGTCGCCGGAGAGGAAAAATGCGGTGCGATCCGAAATGCGGGCGGCTTGTTGCATGTTGTGCGTCACGATGATGATCGTGACTTCGCCGCGCAGCTCGCGCACCAGTTGCTCGACGCTCTGCGTGCTGGCCGGATCGAGCGACGCGGTCGGTTCGTCAAGGAACAACACGCGCGGACTCGTTGCGAGCGCGCGAGCGATGCAGAGCCGTTGCTGCTGGCCGCCCGACAAGGCCAGCGCGCTCGCGTCCAGGCGATCCTTGACTTCGTCCCACAGCGCGGCGCGCGTGAGCGCGCGCTCGACGATGGCATCCCTCTCGCGGCGCGAGATTCGCGCATCCATCACCCGGAGTCCCGCCGCGACGTTGTCGCGGATGGACATGGTGGGGAAGGGAGTCGGGCGCTGAAACACCATGCCGAGGTGCTTGCGCACGGCGATCGCGTTGACGCCCCGGTCGTAGATGTCGCGTCCGTCGAGCAGCACGCGGCCGGAGACGCGTGCGTTAGGCACCGTCTCGTGCATGCGGTTGAGACAGCGCAGGAACGTCGATTTGCCGCAGCCGGACGGGCCGATGATCGCCATGACGCCGCCCTCGAGCACCGGCAGCGTGATGCCGTGCACGGCGTGGATCGGGCCGAACCACGCATCCAGCGATTCCGCGAGCAGACGTGTGCGCTCGGGCGCGGCTGCGGGTGCGTCGCTCGCGGGTCGCGCGTCCGCCACGCCGGCGAGCTGGCGTCTCACGTCAATCGCCGCTTCCCGTATCG
Source organism: Gemmatimonadota bacterium (assembly GCA_027307005.1). Classification (GTDB taxonomy): domain Bacteria; phylum Gemmatimonadota; class Gemmatimonadetes; order Gemmatimonadales; family Gemmatimonadaceae; genus JADGGM01. The sequence continues at coordinate 1,093 of DAHUXU010000570.1, read as the reverse complement.
AAGCGTACCCGGGTGGCGAAGCGGGCGACGAGACTGATGACGAGGATGAGCGCGATGAGGACCAGGGCGCCCGCCCAGGCGAGCCGGTGCCAGTCGTCGTAGGGACTGATCGCATAATTGAAGATCTGGAGGGGCAGCGCCGCGATCGGCTGCGTGATCGATGTGGACCAGAACTGATTGCCGAACGCCGTGAAGAGCAGCGGCGCGGTTTCGCCGGCAACGCGGGCCAGCGCAACGAGCACACCGGTCACGATGCCGGCGCTCGCGGTGCGCAGGACGATCGTGAGGCCGGTGCGCCAGTGCGCGTAGCCCAACGCGAGCGCGGCTTCGCGCAGCGACGGTGGAACGGTGCGCACCATCTCCTCGGTGGTCCGCGCGATCATGGGGATCATCATTGCGCCTAACGCAACGCCGCCCGACAGCGCCGAGAAGTGGCCCACCGGCCGCACGAGGAATTGCCAGGCGAAGATCCCCATCACGATCGACGGCAGTCCGTTGAGCACATCGGACAGGAATCGCACGCCGTTGGCGAGCCACGTCCCGCGATGCTCGGCGAGATACAGCCCGGCGCCCACGCCCACCGGGAGGCCGCACGCCAACGCGAGTCCGATGACGATGAGCGTGCCGGCGATCGCATTTGCCATTCCGCCGCCCGCTTCGCCCACGGGCTGGGGCATGTGCGTGAAGAACGCCAGATTCAGCGACGAGGCGCCCTTGGCGGCGAGATGAAAGAGGATGAAGAGGAGCGGCAGCACGGTGACCACCGCCGCGGTCGCGAGCACGGCGAGCATGATCGCGCTCACCGCGCGCCGCCGCGCGAGCCTGCCCCGCGCGCGTGCGCTCACTGCCCGCTGCCGCGCGCTCGGCCGTTGGGCGTGAACGACGCCGGCGGTCATAGCGGTTTCGAGGCGGCGCCGCCGCCGACGCGCCACACCAGCCAGCGGGCGACTGCGTTGACGATGAGCGTGATGACGAGCAGCGTGAAGCCGACGGCCATCAGCGCGGACAGGTGCGCGTCGCTGCTCGCCTCGCTGAACTCGTTGGCGATGAGCGACGCCATCGTGTACCCGGGCGCGAGAAGCGACGCCGAGAT
>DAHUXU010000565.1 GCA_027307005.1 Gemmatimonadota bacterium | reverse complement strand
CAGGCGGAGACTGCGCAGACATACAGGCGGACAGAGCGCGGACAAGGACGGACAGAGCGGGGACAAAGATGAAAAAAAAAAGCTGTCCGGGATTTCGTGCGGGTGATCTCGAGGTGTGGGAAGGCGTACTGAGCCCTGAGGCGCGAGGGCAGTGACCGCGTGGCGAGGCTCCACCCAAACGCCACATGGAGGGATCTACGACAAAAGCTCAAAAGGATGGCAACAAGGATGCAAGAGATGGGGTCGGCGCACCTCCACGCTTAACGACGCGTCGTTGAGGTTGCATACGCACCGACCCCATCTCTTGTATCCTTGTGGTTATCCTTCACACCAGAGCGAAGAAGCTCTCCACACAGGCCTCCCGTTAGCCCTCACGTCGCTCTTCCAGCGGACATAGTGCGCCGACGTGTACCGACCTGCTTTCCCCGAAATTCCCGAAGAACCGAAAAAAACACAGATGGGTTAGGGGCGGTTCACGAGTGCGAGCGTAAATCCGTCGTAGCCCTTGCTGCCGACCGTTTGGATCGTGGTGGCTGAGACGCGATCCTCGTGGGCCAGCACGTCGTGCAGTGCGCGCACGCCTTGAACGTTGGGGTCGTCGCTAGATGGATCGGCGACCTTCCCGTCGCGGACGACGTTGTCGACGATGATCGCCGAGCCAGGGCGAGTGAGCGCGAGCGCACGCGCGTAGTAGTCGGGAATGCGCGGCTTGTCGGCGTCGATGAAGACCAGGTCGAACGGTGTGACATGCTCGGCGATGAGTTGGTCGAGCGTGTCGAGCGCCGGACCAACGCGAACATCCACGCGTCGCGCGAGGTTGGCGCGGCGGAGGTTCTGGCGCGCGACGTCGGCGTGCGTGGGCTCGAGCTCGAGCGTCACCACGCGTCCGCCGCGGGGCAGGGCGCGAGCGAGCCAGATGGTCGAATAGCCGCCTAACGTACCGAGCTCGAGGATGCGGCGCGCGCGCATCGCGCGGGCGAGCAGGACGAGCAGCTGTCCCTGGGGCGGCGAGACGCTGATCGGCGGCAGCCCGTGCGCGGCGCTGCGCTCGAGGGCGCCCTCGAGGACCTCGTCGTGTCCGACGAGAGACGACGTGATGTAGTCGTCGACCGATGTCCAGATATCTTGGGTCATTTACAGGCGGACAAAGCCGGACACACGGGACAAAGCACGGACAAGAGCTACAGGCGGACAAAGCCGGACACACGGGACAAAGCGCGGACGACCGCGCAGCGATTGCGATTCACGTGCCGGCGCGCTGGACGACGATCGCTACGCGGTGCCAGGCGTTGTTCGCGTAGCCCTTCACGTTCCAGCCGTCGCGGAGCTCGGGCGATTGTGCGGGCGACGCGCCGTCCGTCGCGCGAACGACGAGCGTGCGGCGGCCGGGCTGCAGATCCACCGTGGCTTCCCAGAACGTCCACGTGTAGCCCAATCCCGGGTTGGTGATGCGGGCCGGAAGCCAGTCGTGGCCATCGTTAGGCGATACCTCGACGGCGGTCACCGGGCGGGCTGCCGTGCCCCATGCCCACCCGCGCACGCGAAGCAAGCCCGCACATACTTCCTGCTCCGGCACCGGGTCCAGAATCGCCGCGTTCACGGCAATCCTGCTGAGCGCCACGCCTGCGGTCACATCGCGCGGCTTGGCCGGATCCACGGTGTACTGCACGCGGTACGCTTCCCGCTGGAAGTAGTTCTCCGACGGTTCGGCCAGGAGCGCGATGCGGCCAAGCCACTTCACGCTGCGCGCGCCAATCCAACCAGGAACGACTGCCCGCACCGGAAATCCATGCACGGGCGGAAGCTCGCCGCCATTGAGCTCGGTGGCGAGCAGCACGTCTCCATCCAGGGCTTTGTCGAGATCGATCGAGCCGCCAAAGCCGAACGTGTGACCGTGACGTTCGACGCGATCGAGCCCGGTGAACTCGACGTACCGTGCAGCCGGCGAGACGCCAACCAGATCGAGGACATCGCGAAGGAGGACGCCGGTCCATTCGCCCGTGCTCGCCGCTTGCGGACCCCACGGGAGCTCGCCCGGAAGGGGGCCGAGCAGCAGATACTCGTTGCGGCGCAGTCCAGCGCACACGAGAGTGGCCGGAACCGTTCGGCGTGGAAGAGCGCGCAGATCATCGAGCGTGAAGCTTCGCGGCTGCGAACAGAGGCCACCGATCTCGAGGCGCCAGGATCGCGGGTCGATCGTCGGGGTTTTGCCGTGACTGCGCGTGAAGAACTGGTCGACCGGCGTGAGAAAGTGATCCGCGGTGACGACAGTGTTCGTCCCCGTATTCTGTGCCTCCGCGTCGAAGATCAAACGATGATCGGTCATTGGCTGTGTGTCTGGTCGGCTGACTGCGTGCGGCGTCGAGTCAGGAAGCTAAGTGCGGGCACGATCCAGGGAAGTGCGCCAAAGTTGGGGTCGGCGCTGCAATCACTTATTTTCAAAGGCTCGCCCAAATTTCAGATCGATTGACCAGGAGAACCACGGCCCATGCGGATGCTCGTTCTCGGAGCCGGCCTTCAAGGCTCGGCGTGTGCGTACGACCTGCTTCAGAACCCCGACGTCAAAGAGGTTCGCCTTGCGGACCTGAACCTATCCCATGTCGCCGATTTTCTTGCGCCGTACTCGGGGAAGCGACTGATCCCGACGCATCTCGATGTGCGTGACAAAGCCGCCGTTCTCGCCGTGATGCGCGAAAGCGACGCGGTGATGAGCGCGATCCCCTACTACTTCAATCTGGACCTGGCGCGCTTGGCGGTCGAAGCCGGAACGCACTTTTGCGATCTTGGCGGCAACACCGAAATCGTGTTCCAGCAAACAGAGCTGGACGGAGCTGCCAAGGCGAAAGGAATCACCGTGATCCCCGACTGCGGGGTCGCGCCGGGCATGGTGAACATTCTCGCGCAGCACGGCATCGAGCAGATGGACAAGGTACGCTCGGTCAAGATCTTCGTGGGCGGTCTGCCGCAACACCCCGAGCCGCCGCTCAACTACCAGATCGTGTACTCGCTCGAAGGCGTCCTCGACTACTACACGACGTTGTCATGGGTGCTGCGCGACTCGAAGCGCACGCGCGTCAAGGCGTTGTCGGAGATCGAGGAGGTGTCGTTCGCCGACCCGGTGGGCACGCTCGAAGCGTTCCACACCGCGGGCGGTCTCTCGACGATGGCGTTCCGCTACGAGGGGCAGATCCCAACGATGGAGTACAAGACGCTTCGCTATCCGGGACACGCGCACATCATGGAGGCGATTCGCGATCTCGGGCTGCTCGAGCTGACGCCGGTGGACGTGAAGGGCACGAGAGTGATCCCGCGCGATCTGTTCGTGGCGACGGTGGGTCCCCGCCTAACGAAGCCGAAGGGCCACGATCTGCTTGCCCTGCGCGTCATCGTCCAGGGCAGCAAGGCTGGCAACGCCAAGACGGTCGGATTCGAGCTGGTCGACTACTACGACGAGGCGCACCACATCAGCGCGATGATGCGCACCACGGGCTACTCGCTGTCGATCACCGGGCAGATGCAGGCCAGGGGAGAGATCGCGCCGCCGGGCGTGCACACGCCCGATGAGAGCGTGAACGCCGCCGCGTACATCGCCGAGCTCGCCAAGCGCGGCGTGAACATCAGGCAGTTTTGAAAGATCGGCTCGGCCGGCGCCGCGCGCCTAACGCGAGAACGCCGCGAGTGTGCCGCCCATTGCATCGATCGTCGTCTTGGCGTTCCAGCGATCGGTGCCGTTGTAGATGAACGCGAACGCGAGCAGCTCGCCATCGCGCGCGGTGACGTAGCCGCCGAGCGAGATCACGTTGTTCGTGGTGCCGGTCTTGGCGTGCAGGTTTCCCTGTGCGGGCGTGTACTTCATCCGCCGCTTGAGCAGCTCCGACTCGCCGGCAACGGGCAGGGACGCGTGGAACGCATCGCTCCAGGGCGCGGTGTTCGCGTACGCCAGCAAGTCGACGAGCGATCGCGGCGTCACACGGTCGAGCACGGAGAGTCCGCTGCCGTCGGCGACCACCACGGCGCCGGCCGGCGCACCGACCTTGTGCGTGAGAAAGGTCTGGAGCAGCGCGTTCGCCGTTTCCACCGAGCCGACGCCATCGCTCGCCGCCTTGCGGCCCGCATCGCGGAACAGCAGCTCCGCGAAGTGGTTGATGCTCTCGCGGTTCATGGCCGAGATGAGGTGCGAGAGCGGGGGCGACGCGATGCCGGCGACCTTGATCGCGTCGTTAGGCGTCGTCGCGAACGTCGTTGCTCCCGTAATCTGCACGCCGCGATTCTCGAGCGCGCGCCGGAACGCGCCCGCCGTGAACGCCGTCGGATCTTCCACCACCACCTGATAGCTGTGAACTCCGGCGTGCGCGCCGATTGAACCGCGAACTTCCATGCCTCCGTTGGGCAGCGAGCGGGCCATGATCCGTGCACGGCGACCGGCCACCGTGCGCACGTCCGCGGAGAGGGGAAGATCGGTCGCGGGATCGACCGAGACGTGCGCCGGCTGCTTGCCGGTTCCGGGCACCACGGTGACCGTCGCGAGATTCTCGTTGCACGACAGCGCCGACACGCGCGCGGCGTACCCAGACTGCAGGTAGCGGGTCTTCCATCCTTCCGGAATGCGCTGCGGGTCGAACGCGCTCGCGTCGGCGATGAGGCTGCCCGATATGCGCTTGATGCCGGCCGCGACAACGGCTTTCGCGAGATCATCCATGGCCGCGGCCGCGCCGCCCTGGATGTAGCGCTTGGAAATACCCGGATCACCGTCGCCGCGCAGCACCAGGTCGCCCTGCAGCGTGCCATCGGCGCTGACGCTTCCGGCGCGCAGGACATCGGTGCTGAACTCGTGGTCGGCGCCGTACTCCTGCAGCGCCAACGCGGTGGTGAAGAGCTTCAGGTTGGACGCGGGCTGCAGCTCGACGTCCGGCTGATACGAGTAGAGGGTGTCGCCGCGGGTGAGCGACATGACGAGCGCTCCCCACTGTCCGCTGCGCACGCGCGCATTGAGCATGGCGCCCAGATCGTTGCCTAACGCAGGAACGCCGACCGGGCTCTCGTAGCGGCGCGTCGCCGCTCGCGCGGAGCGGGCGCGGTGGTGCCGCACGCGTGCGGAATGGCCCGCGCTCGCGGCCTCCGCGCCGACCACCGACGTCGACGCCAGCACCGGACTCGCGCCGCTCTGTGCGCGCGCCCGGCCGACGCCGAGCACGAGAAACGCGATGGCGGCGGCGAGTGCAGACCGGCTGCGAGAGATTCGGTTCATCGACGATGAGGCGTTGGGCATATGGCAATGATGACGCCGCGTCGCGGGTGGGTTGGGCCGCGACGGCTGGTCGGTCGTATTTTCGGTGTTTCTACGGAACGAGCGGGCAGGTGGCCTGCCGGTTGGGCCTACTCCTTCACGAGCGGTTCTGAACCTTCGTCACGTGCCCAACAATCCGACGGCTACAACTTGATCACGATGCGTCGCCGGTACAACTCCCACATGAGTCCCAAGAACAGCAAGACGTAGCAGATGGCGAAGAGCAACGACGCATTGCGCGGCGGAAGCCAGGTCGCGAACCAGTGGTCGTAGATCGCCGTCTCGAGCGGGATCATCGTCCCGCCCGACGGCACTCGCACGAGCGTGTAGATGATCCGCGAGAAAAATCCTTCGGCGACGTACGCTGCCAGCGGATTGAGCCCGAAGATGACGAAGGGCCACGTCCACCACCGGACGTGCCGGACATCGATCAACCACATGCACGTGGCGAGCGTGACCGCGCCCATGCCTGCGGTGAACAGCACGAAGGAGCTGGTCCACAGATTCTTGTTGATCGGGAAGACCCAATTCCACACGAGACCCGCGACCATGAGCATCGCCCCGATGCTGAACAGCGCGACGATGCGCTCCAGGAGCGGTCGATCGCTCGCGATCCACTTTCCGGCGATCACGCCCAGGATGCAGGTGCCGATCGCCGGAATCGTCGACAGAATTCCTTCCGGATCCCACGTGTGCGAGCCCACCCACAAGTGGTTGACGCCGAAGACGGTGCGGTCGAGCCATGCACTGAGCGTCCCGTCCTTGGTATTGAGCAAGAGCGCGCCGATCGCGTTCTGCCCCGGCACGGGGATGAGCGTCATGGCCATCCAATAGCCTAACAGCAGCGCAGCGACGATCATCACCTGCTGTTTGACGGACGTGCGCAGCGTGAGGAGCGCGCCGCACAGATAGGCGACGCCGATGCGCTGGAGGACGCCCGTCAACCTCCAGTGGCCTAACCCCAGGTGCGGCGTGACCGAGTCGAATTGCGCGCCGAACGGCAGGTGAATGACGAACTCGTGGTACGGCAGGCCGGTGAGGAGCAGACCGACGAGCACGATCATCGCGCCGCGGTTGACGCTCTGGGTGACGATCTGCCGGTCGGTGGCCCCGCGGCGCCGGCGTCCGGTCAGGGACAGGTGCGTGGTGATGCCGACGATGAAGAGGAAGAACGGGAAGATGAGATCCGTTGGCGTCCAGCCGTTCCACTCGGCGTGTTCGAGCGGCGGATAGATCGCGCTCCACGTTCCCGGATTGTTGACCAGCAGCATCCCGGCGATCGTGAGCCCGCGGAAGACGTCGAGCGAAGCGAGCCGGTCCCGCGCCGGCTGGTGGCGCGCCACCGGCGGGACAGTCGTCGCGTCGCCTAACGGAGCGACGGTCTCGCGGGGGATCGTCGCGGTCACGCGCTCTTGGACGCCGGCGGCGCGCCGCCTTCAGGCGCGACCTGCCATTGGTGGTTGCGGCAGTCGAACCGGATACGCTTCGTCGGCGACACCTTGCCGCTGTCCTCCTTGTCGAGATAGCGGCCGGCGAATCCGATGCTGGAGCCGGTTTTCGTCGTGTCCATGCCCGTATAGAGCAACAGCAGCGTCACGACATCGTTTTTCGCCTTGAGATTCTCGAGCTGCTTCTTCTGACCCACCGGATCGCTCGGGAAGAGGTACGTCGGTCCTTTCGTCTCGAGCTCGCTGCGGACAGCGTCGGGAAGGGCGGAGTCACCCGATGAATAGAAGAGGAATCGGAGTGGCTCTGGATCGAGACCGTGGAGGTATTGGTCGACGGCGCTCGTGTATTCGGGCGCGTCCAGCGCAGGGCAGTTGGCGGCGGATTCCGACGAGTTGCCCGAGCCGCAGGCGCCGAGCGCGATGAGAAGGGCGGCGGCAGGTATGACAAGCACCGCCCGCTGGAGAGAGGCATGTCGTGTCATGCCTTATAGTTGCACGAGTGCGGGCATTTGTCGAGTCCGTCGGTACTTCCGTTAGCGGATGGTCTAGGCATTCTGTGCATAGCGCCGCACATTGAGGACGATCGGGCAGGTCGGGCGAAGCTGAGCCCGTCACGAGCACACGCGGAGGTTGGCATGCCGGCAGCGCACAACGCGGTTCGCGAAGGAGTGGTGGCGGGGGTGATCGCGGCGACGGGTGTGGCGGTCTGGTTTCTGGTCGTGGACGTCGTGAGCGGACACGGCGTATTCTACACGCCCGAGCTGTTAGGCGCGGCGCTGTTCAGCGTTTTCGGCAACACCGTGGCCGACAGCACGGTGCTGCACATCGCGGTTTACACGGTCTTCCATTACGCGGCGTTTGTCTTCTGCGGTCTCGTCGCATCGCGGGTGGTGCATCGCGCCGAGGTCGAGCCGTCGGTCCTGGTCACGTTCACGCTGCTGTTCATCATTTTCGAGCTGGGCTTTTACGGCGTGGCGGCGACGATGGCCGAGACACGGATGCACGCGCTCGCGTGGTATCAGATCGCGGCCGGGAATGTGCTGGCGGCGCTGCTCATGGGCGTGTATCTGTATC
>DAHUXU010000561.1 GCA_027307005.1 Gemmatimonadota bacterium | reverse complement strand
GACGCTCTTGCGCGCCGGGCGCTACGATCAAGCCGTTCTGCGCGCCGAGGTCGCGGTGGAGCTCGACCCCGATTACGATCGTGCGCGCGCGACGCTCGGTTGGGCGTATCTGCTGAGCGGTCGACAGGACGCCGGTGTGGCGCAACTGGAGCGTGCCGTGTCGCTGTCGTCGGGCAACACGCTCTGGTTAGGCCAACTGGGCCACGCGTACGCGTTGGCCGGGCAAACGCCCAAGGCGCTCGAGATCTTGCGCGAGCTCGAGGAGCGGGCGCGGACGGCGTACGTGTCCCCGTTTCATTTTGCGTACGTGTACGTGGGGCTCGGCGACAACGAGCGGGCGCTGGACTGGCTGGAGCGGGCGGTGGCGGAACGGACGGGCGCCGCGTACAGCATCAAGGGCTCGTTTCTGTTCACGCCGCTCCGTGCGCATCCGCGATTTCGCGCGCTGCTCAAGCAGATGAAGCTGGCCTAACGTACGGAGCAGCGTCGAGCGAACCCAGCTCGCGGCGAATTATGTTCCGGGCGGAAACGCCACGCCGCCGTGTCCTTGCCGGCCTAACGCGGTCTATGGTTTGCTGGGCGCCTTTGCGCTGTCCTTCTGCATCTGCTCGAGCGCTTTCATCATATGCTCCATGTCCGCCGTCATCGAGGTCATGTGCTGGTGCATGTCCTTCATGTCTCGACCCGTCGGTCGCTGCGTCGCTTGTTGGTCCTTCATCATCGTCTGCATCTGCTGCATGAATCCCTTCATGTGATCGGCCATCGTCGCCAGATGGTCGGCCATCTGTTGCATCGCTTGCTGTTGTCCGCTCACTTGTCCCTGCGGCATTTGAAGCATCCGCTCCGCCATATCGCGCGACATCTGCTGCGAACGCTGGGTGATGCTATCCATAGCCTGCATCATGTGCTGCATCTCTGCCATGTGCTGTTGCATCATGGTCTGCTGCTCCATGTGCCCTTGCGCGTGCAGCGGCGACAGGAGTGCCATGCTGGCGATTACCGCGAAGCACGCCACGGCTCGGAGTTGGGGGTTCCTGGTCATTGATCCATCCCTTGCACGAGTTGGCGAGCGCCCTGTGACAGCCTGAGGCTCTCGATGGTTCCAACTCAATGTTCGCAACCTGACACTCCTGCTATCGGGGAAACGCTGACGTGACGGACTGGACTTTCGAGGGGCGGAAGCGAACCACCGCGCAATTCGGTTAGCTTCCAAGTAGTGCTCGATCCAGGCGACTGGCGCATGTCACCGATCACACGCGGCCGCACGTGCACAACTCAACCAAGGGAGTGTCGCGATGCACTATGGAAACGGCTGGATGGGCGGTGCGATGTGGCTCTGGACGCTCATCGGCGTACTGGTCGTCATCCTGCTGGTCGTTTTGATTGCCAGGGTCTCGCGCAAGTAAGCGCGATGTCTAACTCCTGCCGTGTGGGCTGCGCCGCGGCGTCGCGTGGCGCGGCTGGACGAGCTGCGGACCCGACACACCTCTTCGACCCGAGTGAGCGCTCAGAGCCGCGCGCGCCGAAGCAGTTGCGCGTTGATCGCGACGATGATCGTGCTCAGTGACATGAGCACAGCTCCCATAGCAGGACTCAATACCAGACCCCACTTTTCGAGTACGCCTGCGGCGAGCGGAATGGCGAACATGTTGTATCCTGCCGCCCACCAGAGATTCTGGATCATCTTTCGGTAGCTGGCTCGGCTCAGCGAGATGATGCGCGACACGTCGCGGGGATCGCTTCGTACGAGAACGATGTCCCCCGCTTCGACTGCCACATCGGTTCCCGCACCGATCGCGATGCCGACGTCTGCGGTGACGAGCGCCGGAGCATCGTTTACTCCATCGCCGACCATCGCGACCCGTTTCCCCGCGGCCTTCAACTGTTCGATCTTCGACGCCTTCTGATCTGGGAGCACCTCGGCGAACACCTGGTCGATTCCAAGCTCTGACGCGACGGCCTGCGCGACCGCGCGAGCGTCACCCGTCATCATCACGACCTCGATGTGCTTCTCGTGCAGCGCCTCAATCGCTTCCTTCGATTCCGGCCGTACGACATCGGCGAGCGCAAACACCGCCAGCACTCTGGAACGTTCGGCGAGGAAGATGGACGCCTGCCCGCGTTCGTTCGCGCGAGTCACGGCTTCCTTCAACTGCTCCGGCACCGGAACGCCAAGTAGCTGCAGCAGCGCCGGCCCACCCATGTAGAGCTCTCGACCATCGACGCTCGCTTTGACGCCTTTGCCCGGGATCGCCTCGAATGCCTGGGCGGAATGCACGTCGAGCGCCCGGTCGCGGGCGGTCTTCACAATGCCTTGCGCGATCGTGTGTTCCGAGTCCATCTCGACGGCAGCGGCGTAGCGCAGCGCGTCGTTAGGCTCGAGATCGCCGTTGACCGTGGCGATGTCGACCACGCCAAACTCACCCTTGGTCAAGGTGCCTGTCTTGTCGAAGACGACCGCGGTCAGGTTGCGGGCCTCCTCGAGGCCGCGGCGGTCGCGGACGAGCAAGCCGCTGCGCGCACCCAGCGTCGTCGAGATCGCGATCACGAGCGGGATGGCAAGGCCAAGTGCATGGGGACAGGCGATTACGAGCACCGTCACCAGCCGCTCGATCGCGAAGGCGGGATCGCCGGGACGGAGCACCAACCACGTCACGAGCGTGACCGCGCCAGCGCCTAACGCGATGAGCGTCAGCGCGAACGCCGCGCGGTCCGCGAGTGCCTGCGCTCGAGAACGCGAGCGCTGCGCCTGTCCGACGAGACGCATGATCCCCGCGAGCGCCGTTTGCTCACCCGTGGCGGTGACTTCGACGCGCAATGACCCGGTTCCGTTGACGGTCCCGGCGATCACCGTGTCGGCTGGCTTCTTCTCGACCGGCAGCGATTCACCGGTGATCATGGATTCGTTGACGGCGCTCTGTCCCTCGCGCACGAGGCCGTCCGCGGGTACGCTTGCTCCGGGCCTAACGAGCACGACGTCGCCGTCTTTCAAAGCCCCGATGGCGACTTCCTCCATCGTGTCGCCGACAATCCGCGTGGCGGTGTTGGGGAGCAGCTTGGCCAGCTCCTGGAGCGCACCTTGCGCTTGCGAAATCGAGCGCATCTCGATCCAGTGACCGAGCAGCATGATGGTCACGAGCGTCGACAGCTCCTCCCAGAGCGGCATGCCGCGGAAGCCCGCTGTGACGACCGCGCTGAAGACGAACGCCACCGTGATCGCGAGGGCGATGAGCGTCATCATTCCGGGAACGCGGTCCTTCACCTCGCTGATTGCGCCCCGAATGAAAACGCGTCCACCGTACAGGAAGACGGCCGTGCCGAAGATCGGTGGGATCCACATCGCGCCGGGAAACATCGGCGCGTGATATCCGAATGCCCGCTGGAGCATATGGCCCCAGACGAGTGTCGGAATCGTTAGCGCGAAAGAGATCCAGAACCGATCGCGAAACATCGCCACGCTGTGGCCAGCGTGCTTGTCGTGACCTTCGTGACCAGCGTGGTCCATCGCGGATATTTGATGCATCGCGTGCGATGAATCGCCGCGCCCTGATGCATGGCCTTCAGGCTCGTGATGTACATCGTGCTCCGCGCTGCCGACGTGCGCTCGCGAGGAGCTGTCGATCGGCTCCGGACGCGGAATCATCGGCTGGGTCGCACGTCCACCATCGGCCTGCCGCTGCATGGCGGCACGGTCGTCAGCAGGCACTTTGTGCCCGTGTCCGTCTTGCGAATCGTGCATGCTATGGTCGCCCCCGTTCAACAAGATTCGCCTGCAGCGCAGGTAGCAGCAGTGCGCGGAATGCCGCATTGCGGCTCCTAGCACATCCCGGATGCTGCTGTTGAGCAGAGCATCCTTGTCGCGAAAATGCGTGTAGAACGTCGAGCGCGCGACATTCGCTCGTGCGAGGTTCTCCTTGACGACGATGTGTTCGTAGGACTGATAGCCGATGCGGTCGCGAGGATCATCGTTAGCAAGGCGACTGGCGAGCGAATTCATGTGACCGCGAGCGACGCCCAACTGCAGCGCGAGCGCTGTACTGATCGGTAGCCGCCGGAAGTCGACCGGACGTTGATGCCCAACGACCCGCGCCACGGGTGCGCGGTGATGCGCGTTGGTGTCGGCAGTCTGCACAGCCGGCTGCGACGGAGGAGCCGTTCGCTGCAGGAGATCGACCGCCGACACCGGTTCCGGCTGACGCGGTTTACCATCGGATCCATGACACACTTCTTCGCTTTCAAGCCGCTGCAGCTCGCGGCGCTCGCATTGCTGGCCTTGCCGGCCGCCTCGAGCACGCTGCCAGGACCCACCGGTGAGGACCCGATCCGCGCGGTCGAACGCCAATGGTTGGACGCCGAATATCACGCGGATACGACGACGCTCAAGAAATTGCTCTTGCCGGAGTATCGGACCGTTAGCTGGAACGGCGTCCACACTCGCGACCAGTTGATCGCGGCGGTCGCGAAGCGCGCGGGGCGCGGTGTCGAGCCGCCCTACCCGACGCCCACGATCGAGATCCATGGCGCTACGGCGCTCGCAACCTTCGCCGCGGGGGACTCGTCGTACAGCGCCGACGTGTTCGTGTTCGAGAAGGGAGAGTGGCACGCGATGTACTCCCAGCACACGTCGATCACGAAGAAGCCTTAGGTGCGTCGCGGGAGCTGGCCGAAGCGCGCACGAACCGTAGCGCGGTAGGATCGGCTCACGGGCACGGAGTGGCCGGTGCTCATGCAGAGCATGACGGCGCCCCGGACGGACAGTCGCATCGAACGAACCTGATCCACGCGCACGATCGCGGAGCGATGGACGCGCACGAACTCCATCGGATCGAGGCGCGAGTCGAGTGTCGTCAACGACTCGCGCCACAGATGGGAGCGGGACGCGGTGTGAACGGTTACATAGTAGTCATCGGCCTGGATCCAGACGACCTCTGACACGGGCACGATGGCGACGCGAGTGCCTTCGGGGATGACGAGACGATCCGCGCTCGGACCGCCCTGCACCAACGTCTCGAGCGCGATCCGCAGCTCCCGATCGCGTCGTGAATCGATGACCTCGCGACATCGCTCGACAGCCATCCGCACGCGCTCCTCGGTGATCGGCTTGAGGAGATAGTCGAGCGCCTGGCGCTCGAACGCACGTACGGCGAACGCATCGTAGGCGGTGACGAACACGATGCGGGGCACCGGCACGCCGCGAGCGACGAGGGCGTCGGCGATCGCCAGCCCCGTTAGGCTGGGCATCTGGATGTCGAGGAACACCGCGTCGGGAGCGTGCCCCACAACGGCATCGACAGTCGCCATCCCATCCGCCGCTTCGGCCACGACGGTCACGCCCTGTTCCGTCAGGATCTGACGCAGGCCGCGGCGCGCGGCGGGCTCGTCATCGGCCACCACGACCCGCAGGTCGTTCATCGATCCGTGCATCGTGGAATCTCGATCTCGGCGAGACTGGCGCCGTCGTTCATGCGGAGCGTGATGCGACCGGACGCGCCGTACAAGGCGGCGAGCCGGCCCGAGGTATTGGCGAGCCCAATGCCGGTTGACGCCAATGCGACGGTCGTTAGGCAGGTGTCGGCCGCGGTGGAATCGGACTCGCGGACCCACAGCGTGAGTCGGGTCGCGTCGGCACGGGCACCGATCTCGACGACCGAGGCGCCCGGACGGCGGCCGACGCCGTGGCGGAACGCATTCTCGACGACGGGTTGATAGATGAGCGCCGGCACGGGATGACCGAGGAGCGTGCCGTCGATGCACCACTGCACAGAGACGCGGTCGTCGTACCGGATTTCTTCGATCGCCACGTAGTGACGGAGCGTCTCGAGCTCGTCGGCGAGCGGGACAAGATGCGTCGGTTCGGTGTTGAGCGCCGAACGAAGCGTGTCGCCAAACAGGCCGATCGTGCGGAGCGCCCGCTGTCCATCGCCTTCCCGCACGAACACTCCGATCGTGTTGAGCACGTTGAACACGAAGTGTGGCTGGATCTGCGCGCGCAGCGCGTCGAGGCGCGCGGTCGCGAGTGCTCCCTGGAGACCAGCGGCACGCCGCGCCAACACCAGCGCCACGCCCGTACCGACGAGGCCAGCATAGGCGAGCAGCGACGTCGCGCTCCAGCCCATCAGCTCCGTCCACACGGTGGTGCCGAACGAGAGCTGTGATGGACCGGCGATCGGTGCCAGTCGCGCCAGCGCCGAATACACGACGGCGTGAATCGCCGCGAAGGTCGAACAGAGCAACACATGGATCGCTACCGTGCGACCGCGCGGCGGCCACGCTGCCCCTTCGCGAATCACCAGCGCAATGACGATGGGCGTCGCGATGGACCAGACAAGCCAAGGCGTCGAGCGGGTCAACACCGCCACCAGAAATGGCATCGAGTGGCCGAGCGCGTGCGCATACGCGATCGTCTCGGCCGCAGATCCGGTGGCCGGAATCAGCCATATCGCGGCGATGCCAATTACGACACGACGGGACATCTCTGTAAAGTAGGGACCGGTATGCGAGCTACGTAGCGCGACGCAGGCACGCGTGCAGCGAACGATGCATATCGTGCAGCGAGTCGCACCGTTTCGGGCGGCTGCTCAGCGGTTTCTCGTTCCGGTCAGCTTGATGTGCACCACCGACTCCGCTCCGTTGACGGTGTAGCTTGCCGTCTCGGTGCCGACGAACGTGGCATCGCGCAGGCGGCCGACGCCGTGGATGGTGACCATCGCTCCCGTACGCGCCGTGCTCGCGTACGGTCCGGCATCCATGATGACGCTGTCGGCATCCACTTTCACGCGCAGCGCAATCGGCTTCGCGTGAGTCGGATACAGGATGAACCAACCCGTGGTGTCGGCGGTCGCCGTCATCTCGTACGTCACGAGTGTCGAGTCGTTCGCTGCATTCGTCGCCGTCATCTTCCATTTGCCGGCAAGATCGGCGAGCCTGAGCGGAGCTGGTTCGGGCGTCGAAGCGGGGGGCTTGGCTCGTGCAGTTGCCGCGGTATCCACCATCGATGCGGTGTCGGTGGCCGAGGCGGCGGCGCGGCCGGTGTTCTGGCACGCGGCCAGGGCGATCGCGCAGAGAGTTAGGCATGACCGGCGCATCGTGGTTTCCGGTGGTTGAGAGGTCGATTAATTTGGCGCGGTGAGTCCACGGCGACTAGACGGTGCGAGGCGTGCGGCATAGCGGGGTGCCTGGACGGAGTCTTCAAGAAATCCTCGCACCGGGATAGTCTCAAGTGAATGCTGACGATGTCCGGGCGCGAACACACCGAATACTGCCGACGATTGCGCTGGAGCCGCTCGTGGGCGCTGTGTTAGGCGTGGTGGTGTTGCACGACGTGTTGGGGAGTATGGCGCTCGTGGGGTGGCGTGCTGATCATTGGCGGCGCCGCGTACTTCAGTGGGGCCACCTGGTCCATTGCTCTCTCGTCATTTTAACGAGCTGGTGCGTGGCCTGAGCGGCACTGTGTACGGTCGGCGCATGTACGAGATCATGCGTTATTGGGACGAAGACCATTCGGACTGGGACGCGGAGGAGCGCGAGTTTGCGGACGTGTGGCGGAGCAAGCCCAAGCGGGTGGTGTCGCGGTCGCTCAAGTCGGTCGGGCCTAACGCTACGCTCATCGGGGACAACGTCGAAGCGGAGATTCGCGGACTCAAATCCCGGCTCGATGGGCAGGTTGATGTTGGCGGGCCGCACCTGGCGCGAAACCTAACGGACTGTGGGCTGATCGACGAGTATCGACTGTACTTCCGGCCGGTGGTGGTTGGTGGCGGCACGCCGTTCTTCGCCGGCCCGCGGCCGCCGCTGAGGCTTGTGGCTAACGACTTGATCGGGGAGGACGCGGTTCGGTTGACATACGTTCCTGCGTGAGCGAGAGTCGCGTTCGCATATTTGGCACCGCGCTGCCCTGTTCCACGGGTTGGACCTCAATCGACGGCGACACTGGCAGTCTTTGACCAAAGCGCAAATTGCCGTTGCAGATAGCTGCGGAACACTACCTCTTCGCAGTCCAGAAAATATGTTACTTACCCATGGACGTCAGGACCAGTCGCGATTATGGCAGGCCCGCGACCACCGAATGAATAGCATCGGCGAAGTCAATCTTGTCATTCAGGTAAGCCTGCCAGTCAGTTTCCAGTACGCGCCGATATTTAGGCCAGTTGCCGCCACTGTAGACTTGATATCGGTACCCGTAAGGCGTGAAGCTTGCCTGCCCAGATGCCGGCAGCACGCGACGCAATTCCACCCCTGAGGTGTAAAACAGCAGTGCATGCCACAAGTCGCCAACATCTTTGTGCTGAATGCGGCCTTCGGCAGCGAGCGCATTCATCACCGTGTCGGCAAAACTGTGCGACGCTTCATGGAACAGCAGCTCAAATCCGATGAGATCCTGGTTGGCCGGGCCGTTGCTCGAAAATGTTGTATGGGGCGGGAGAGTTGTGAGGGCGTAGCCGAGTGCAACGACATAGTAGCAAACGTCCACACGAATCGGCGCTGCGGGCCACGGCTGGTGCAAGTCCTTTGTCATTGCTGAAGCCAGTTTCGGTCCGAGCGATTGCACTCGCTCCTCTTGCGATGCGATCCAATTTTCATTGGACTCGTTGTGAGCCGGCCACCAGTACTTGCGATAAATCACGGCCGCGCTTTGCAACACAGCAACGATCTCCGGCGGCAATGCCGCTGGATTCAGACGCGCGCCGTCGTCCGGCTGCTCAGCAAGATTGTCGTTGATCTGAATGAGCTCATCGTTGCCCAACGGCCCAAACTGCTGGCTGGTCCCGAAATGTTCGGCATAGAAACTCACTGCTGCGTTCCACTGCGCCTCGTCCTGTGTGCTCATTCCCGAGGCAGATAGCGGAGCGGCGCTTTGCACGCCACGAGCCGGCTTGCCCACGCGAAGCTTTGCTTCGTGGAACAGAGCCTGATGCAGGTTGACCCAGAAATTGCTGTGAAAATCGAACAGCGGTGTGGTGCGCACCAGTTGAGGTTTTTCTTGCGCCGTCACTCGTGAAGGCCGAGCCAACAACGCTGCGAGCGTCGCGCAAATCAACAACGGCGACGTCGATCGCCACCACCATGTGCGCTTGAGCATGTATGCCTCTTTGGAAAATGTCAAAGAGGCGGGCAAGGTTACACGTGACGCGGCTTCGCAAACCGCCTCGGTCTCTGCCTCTCTGTTCGGGTGACACCCTAATGTGCGGGAGCGTTCACCGTCTTGAACAAATCGGCAAACTGGAACGGCGGCTCCATTCCGTGGGCGATTCGCCCAGGAGACAACGGAATTCGCGAGTCATGTGGGCTTGGTCCGCGAACCCGGAACGCGCCGCGATTTCCGCCCATGTAACGGAGCGGCCTCGCGAACTGGCGAGGGCGCGGTGCAGACGCTCGATGCGAATGACGCGTTTGGGCGATAGGCCGACGTGCTGCATCAGGCGAGAGCGCAGCGTCCTCAAGGGTAAGCGAGTGTGAGCGGCCATCTCTTCGACCCGAGTGTGCTCGGCAAAGGGGAAGCGGGCGACGCGATTCTCGCCGGACCATTTGCGGCTCAGAAAATGCGAAATTACGCCAATGGCAGAGAGTGGGGACGTGAATTCGCCTAACTGGTTCATCAATAGCCTCCCGTGTGCGCCGAACACGTCCTCGACAAACACAGTATGATCCGTGAAATCAGACGCCGGGAACTTAGTGAGCTGAGGTAATGCGCCTGGGCGCAAGCGAGCGCCGCACGTGAGAATCCGATTGCCCATCGTGACATCCGCAAAGTGAGAGCGCGGACCGACCAGAAAGCATCGCGCCTCAACGCGTGAATTCTCACGCGACATAGCGAAAATCAGATTGGGATTCGCGTCGGGAACGATCCGCCAGGTGAGTCCCCCTGAGCTCGAAGTTCGTTGTATCCAGAAGTGCTCAATGAAGGACTCCTGGTTGCGCACGGGCCGAAACAATGTTGCTCTGCTGGCACCAGCGCCTGCTTGATCGAGGAGAATCATGAGATGCACTCACGCTAAGTCCTGCCGTATCCGGCGATCGCGCAGGATTTCCAAAAGACGTTTCGTGTGTTGAAGGCGCTGCCGAGACATCTTGCTCCGCGCGCACGGCGCGTACTTCGAGATGGAGAAGAAATACGTGAAGTGCAAAGCCGGTGACACTAGAATTCGGGAACATCGAGTACACCCGACATGACCGGCACGACCTGTCCGCCGATATGGACCGCGGTGACGGTGCCGTTGCTCCTTTCGGTGCGCCCTCGGATCAGACTGGGCCGCCCCATATCCACGCCTTGCTCAATTCGCCACGACACATCGCCATCTCGAGCGGATTGCAATGATGCAAGCCGTGAAATCGTCGCAGCTGCGGCGCTGCCGGTGGCAGGATCCTCGACGATGCTATCAAGAGGCGCAAACATGCGGGCGTGTAGCTCGTGCGGCGCCGCTCGGCAATAGCAAAATATGGCGTCGGTACCGATCGGCGTTAGAACTCGTTCGTGAGTCGCCAAGTTGGGTTTGGCCCGCCGCAACGCGTCGCGCGATACAAGCTCTGCGATGGCGAACGGGAGACCTACGGATAAGACCTGAGGTGAGTGGCTTACAAGATTGATGTCGGATGCGGCGAGCGACAGGCACTCGGCGACGTCGGCAGCGCTGACTACCGATCCGAAGGCCAGGCTTTGGGGTGCCATGAATTCCGCGCCGACAGTCTTGCTTTGTTCGGATACGAGCCGGATCGGCACCAGCCCCGCGGCCTCTTCGAACACGATTCGATCGAGTGGTGGCCGTCGATCTCCCCGCTCTCGCGCAAAGACAACGGCGGTACCGACGTTGGGGTGTCCGGCAAAGGGGACTTCGGTTCGAGGCGTGAAAATGCGCACACGGGCGCTGTGCTCCGGAAACTGTGGCGGCAACACGAAGGTGGTTTCCGAATAGTTGAACTCCGTGGCAATCGCCTGCATTTGCGCGCTGGTCAGGCCCTCAGCATCGAGAACGACTGCGAGCGGATTGCCCCCGAAGACTCGTTCCGTGAAGACGTCGACCGTTACGTAGCGTCGCTGCATGAGCATGCCACTCCTTTCATTAGTCCGGAAGCGTGGTCAGCAAGTTCGCGTCCGGAGGCCCAGTCGCCGAAGATCTTGAGTTCCTTGATCTCGCTTGTAGCTGCGAATTTGGGACGCCTCGCACCTTGCATGCGCACTGCGTAAGCAAACTCCGCTTTGTTCATGGTTTTGGGCGTGACTAACGGAATTGCGCATTGGGGGATCCCCCCCGATGGTCGCATGATGCACGTGACGTGCGTAGCGCGGCTTTCAAGAACGCGGTCACCAAGGGATGAGGCGCCGTCGGTGTGGAGCGGACTTGCGGGACGAAGAGCGTTCCGACAAAGAAAGGATGGTTAGGAAGTTCAAGAACTCGAAGTTCACCCTCTGCGTCGGACCCTACGAAGTGCATCGCCCCGGAGCGGAGGGTGCCCGCAACCTCAGGATTGACGCCAAAATCGCAGTAGTATTGTTCAGAGACATCGAGCGCGCCGTACATGGCTGCCACGCGAGATCCAGCGGTGAGGTGAAGTTGCATTTCGCGACCTACCAACGAGCACGCAAGCTTCGAGATAAATAGATTGGATGCATACGGGTCGCATTCCGCATGTTGGGCATCCTGAAAGCCGAGGACATGGCGGGCGTACTCGAGCACCATGTGTTGAAAACCTGCGCATGTTCCAAGGCACGGGATGTTGTTTTCCCGCGCTTCCCGAATTGCCCAGAGCGCCTTATCCATGTTCTTGTAGG
>DAHUXU010000545.1 GCA_027307005.1 Gemmatimonadota bacterium | reverse complement strand
TGACCATAGCGTATGGTGAGCGCGGCAACGTCGAATCCATCGCGCTGCGCAACGGCGAGCACCGTGGTCGAGTCGAGTCCGCCACTCAACAGAACGACGGCGCGCGGCCGTGAGGTTTCGCTCATGCCGTAGAAGGTACGCGTCGACCGCGCGGATGGAGAGAGCCGGGTTTCTTGAGACGCGGTCCGGCCGCGCGTATGTTGCGACATGACCGACGTTCGATACGCCGAGGCTGCGCCGGCGCGCTGGCCGGCGTTGCCGCTGGACTCATGGGCTGACACGCTCGCGACGCTGCACATGTGGGCGCAGATCGTCGGCAAGACACGACTGTCGCACGCCCCGATGGTGAACCATTGGTGGCAGGTGGCGCTGTACCTGACGCCGCGCGGACTCACCACATCGGCGATGCCCGGCGGGGACGGCGTGCGGACATTTTCCGTCGATTTCGATTTCATCGATCATCGGTTGGACGTGTGCTCGAGCGACGGACGCGGTGCGAGCGTCCCGCTCGCCGCGCAATCGGTATCGGCGTTCTACGCGGCATATCTCGCGGCGCTCGAGTCGCTCGGCCTCGAGGCACGGATTCGACCGGTGCCGGTCGAGACCGCGGTCGCGATTCCGTTCGCCGACGATCGCGAGCATGCATCGTACGACCCGCGTGCAGCGCACACCTGGTGGGTGATTTTGAGCGAGGCGCATCGGGTACTGGAGCGATTTCGCGGACGCTTCCTGGGCAAGAGCAGCCCGACGCACTTTTTCTGGGGCAGCTTCGATCTGGCGCAGACGCGCTTTTCCGGTCGCCGCGCGCCGAAGCACGGTGGCGGGGTGCCCAACTGTCCGGACTACGTGATGGTCGAGGCGTATTCGCACGAGTGCGCCAGCGTGGGTCTCTGGGCGGGGAGTCCGGGGATGCCGGGACCGGCCTTTTACGCCTACGCCTATCCCGAACCCGCGGGCTACGCGGCACGTTCCGTTAGGCCTGGAGGCGCCGGCTACGATGGCGCGATGCGAGAGATGATTCTACCGTACGACGTGGTGCGGCGCGCCGCATCGCCGGACGACGCCATTCTCGATTTCGCGCAGTCCGCCTACGACGCGGCGGCTGAGTTAGGCAAGTGGGACCGCGCCGCGCTCGACCGGCCGCCGCACGAATGGCCGTGACCGCGAGCGACACCGTCAGGGAATGCCGATGAGCTTGTGCGTCTGCAGGGAGAGCCGCCAGCGCGGGTGCTCGAGACAATAGGCCAGCGCGCGCTGCGTGTTTTGTATGCGCTCGGGACCATCCATGGGCTGGAGAAAGAAGTGCTGGAAGGCGAGCGACTCGAACCGTTCCGGCTGCGCTTCCGGCTCGCGCTGCGGGAAGACGAGCTTGAGCTCGTTGCCCGACGTGAGGCGCAGCGGCGCGCGCGCTTTGGGACTCACGCAGATCCAGTCGATACCCGGCGGCGCCGGTTGCGTACCATTCGTCTCGATGGCGACGTGGAAGCCTGCCTCGTGGAACGCATCGATGAGCGGCGCATCGAGTTGGAGTAACGGTTCGCCGCCCGTGCACACGACCAGCGGAGTGCCGGACGGGCTTCGATTCTGATTCCAGGTTTCGAGCGCGGCGCGTGCGAGCGCGGCGGGCGTCTCGAAGCGGCCGCCGCCGGGTCCGTCGGTGCCGATGAAGTCGGTATCACAGAAGGTGCACACTGCCGTCGCGCGATCGCGCTCGAGGCCGGTCCACAGGTTGCAGCCGGCAAAGCGGCAGAACACGGCGGCGCGCCCGGTCTGCGCCCCTTCGCCCTGGAGCGTGTAGTAGAGTTCCTTGACGGCGTACGTCCGTGACACGATGGCCGCGGTCTCCGTTAGGCGTGGGCCCGTGTTCGCGGCGAGGCGCACGGCCTGGCGCCCGACCGCGCTCGTGGCGCCTGGCGGGTCTCCTCGCTCATGATTGAAAGGATAACTCTTATCCTTCAATCATGAGCAAGGAGACCTGCGAGGCGCCATAGCGCCGACGGGCCGGCGCGGTCCTCTCCCCGCCTGGAGCGCGCTGCTCACGACGGATGCAATCATCGTCTCGGATCGCGTCCATTGGCCTCGACAGTCGCGGTGATGGCGTGCCGCGCCGCAGTGATGCGCGCCAGCCATTCGGACTCCGGCGCGGCGCCGGCCGCTGCCTCATCGTTGGCCGCCGGACCTGATCGCGCGACCAGGTGCCGCAGTGCATATGCCAGGTCCATGGCTGCGTGCACCGAGTCCATGTAGCGCGGCACGTGCAGCGGCAGGTTGATGTCCCACACCGGCCGCGTCGCCAGGCGGAAGCGCTGCGCCGCGCGATCGACGCGGCGCGCCCAACGGAGCCGGGCGCGGGGCGGCAGCGATGGCGCATCGGGGGCCGTGAGCGCGGCCACCGCCTGCGCGGCTTCGCGGAGCAGATCGGCGGCGCGGCGTTCGACCGACGCGCGCGCGGGCGTCGGGAGCACGAGGCTGGCCACGACGGCGCCGATCGCCGCGCCGATGAGCGTCTCCTCGAGCCGCAGAGACAGCAGCGCCGATGAATAGTTGCCTAACGTGTCGTAGAGCAGCGCGAGCGCCGTGGTGACGAACACGATCATCCAGGCGTACGAGAGCGGCGCGAGGTAAAACGCGCCGAACACGCTGAGAAACAGCAGCGCCAGCGCCATGTGCTCGTTCCGACCGACGGCCTGGGCGACGATCACGCCTAACACGACGCCCCCCACCGTGCCGAGTATCCGCTGCCAGGCCCGGGAGAGACTCTCGGCGCGGTTCGTCGCGCGAATGAAGACGACGAACGCGCCGATCACGGCCCAGTACCAGCGCGCCGACGACACCGGATGTCCGGCGATCATGGCGAGGCCGGTCGCGATCGCCGCCTGGATCGCCAGGCGCAACGACGGTCGTATGGCTTCGCGAGAAGCCGCGGCGTCGTCCGGGTTGAGGCCGAGCGCGGTCGCGACTCCGGCCGCGGTGACGGATTCGCCGATCACCGCGTCCGCCGGCGCGGGCGCCGTCCACGGATGTGTCCCGGCGATGATCCGGCCGGCGAACCGCAGTTTGCGTCGGAGCGAGCCCGGGAGCGCCCGGCCCGCCACTGGCGCAGGCCCGGGTGCGCCGCGCCCGCGAATGCGCGCGCCTAACGCAACGACGTCGCCCCCAACCTGGCGGCGTGACTCGGCGGGCTGGGCGCGCACGGCGGAGACGACATCGGCCACGGTCTCGATGGCCAGCTCCAGGTCGAACACGTCGAGCGCCCATTGATCCGCGGCGGCACTCCGGCGACGCCGCGCCTCGGCCTCATCTTCCAGCGCGAGCGCCGCATCGTTGAGCCGCGCAATCGATATGCGCGAACGGTGCTCGCGCCACGGCACATCCTTCGCGGCCTCCGCCCTGCGCGCGAGCGCGTCGAGCAGCAAGGCTGCGCGCGCGCGAAACGCCACGAGCATCTCATCGAGCAGGCGGTCGGGCCGGTCTCGCACGATCGCGAATTGCGCGACATAGGCGATCGCGACGCCGACGAGCACCGAGATCGACGCGAGGCGAAGATCCCCGGCGCCGGTGCGGGCGAACAGCGAGAAGAAGTAGCCCATGAAGGCCAACAAGCCGAGCACGGAGCCGCGGGGGCCGTAGCGCCGCGCGAACGTGGCGCAGAATACGACGACGCAGAAGAGCAACTGGTCGAGCCACAAGTGATGTGCGGCGAGCGAGCCGAGCGCGATCGGCGCGATCGCAACCGGCGCTGCGAGGAGCATCGTGAGGCGCTGTGCGCGAGGCGTGTCGTCGAAGACGCGCGCGGCGGCCATGATGCTCACGACGATGCCGGCCAGGACCACGGTCGCCGACTCGTGACGCGCGTGGGCGAGCGGCACGAGCACAGCGGATGCGGCGACGGCGGCGAGGGCGGCGCGCGCGCCGGCGCGCCACCGTGTTAGGCCGGGGTCCGATGCGATCACGAGGTCGAGCGCATGGCGCACGGGAGCCGGGCGCACGGCATCGCGCCGTCGCGACTCGTCCGAGGTCCTCCGTGAGCGCATCGAAGACGGCGGCGTGCATAGACTGCGCCACGCGGCGGCGGTTGACGCCGGGGAGCGGCGAGCGCATCGTCCGGGGCGCAGCGCGCGTTGTGCACCGGACTCGGCGACGCTCGGGGGCGGCACGCGCGATCCTCTTCCCGTTAGGCACATGCCCGACTCCATCCCCGGCGCGCGCGACGCCCTCGAACGACTGCGCGCGCACCCTGCCCTTCCGCTCATCGCCGAACCGACGCCGATGCAGGAGATGAAGCGGCTGCGCTCCGTCCTCGGCGGCGGACCGCGACTCGTCGTCAAGCGCGACGATGCCATTCCGTTCGGCTTCGGCGGCAACAAGGTTCGGAAGCTCGCGTACGTCGTTGCCGGAGCGGTCGCCTCCGGCGCCGATGCGCTGGTGACGACGGGCGGCGTGCAGTCGAACCACGCGCGCGTCACGGCGGCGGTCGCCGCGACGCTCGGGATGCGATGCGTGATCGTCGCGAACGGCGTACGGCAGGAGCGACCGACAGCCAACGCGCTCCTCGATGCGCTGCTCGGCGCAGAGGTTCGATACGTGGGCTCGCGCGACGCGAGGGCCGCGGCGGTCGAGGATGTCGTGGCGGAATTGCGGCAGCAGGGACGGACGCCGGCCGCCATTCCCCTTGGCGCCTCGACTCCGTTAGGCGCGCTCGGCTTTGTCCGCGCGGTGGGCGAAATGCTGGAGCAGGGCCCGGCGCCCGACGTGATCGTTCACTCGAGCTCATCGGCCGGCACGCAGGCGGGGCTGCTGGCCGGCTGCGCGCTGCACGGCGTGCCGACGCGTGTGATCGGCGTGAGCCCCGACGACCCATCGGCGTCGATCGCGGGCCGGATTCGCGCAGTGCTGGAGGGCATGGGCTCTTTGTTAGGCATCGACGGCGGGGCCCTCGCCGCGGCGCAGCCCATCGTCGTGGACGACAC
>DAHUXU010000500.1 GCA_027307005.1 Gemmatimonadota bacterium | reverse complement strand
GAGGATGGACACTGTCGCCTGCGCTCCGCGCCCACCGATGTTCATCTTCACCATCCGGCCGGAATCGGTGATGATGAAAACGGGCGATACCTCGCTACCTGAGCCGGTGGTCGTCGTCACTAGAACCGTCGGCTTGGGAGCCGCCTCGAACCTGTTCATCCCTTCCATCGCGCGCAGGCTCTTTTGACGGTTGGTCGCGCGCAGTGCCACGGCCCGGCCAAGGCAGATCGGCGAACCGCCGCCGATGACGACGACGACGTCGCAGCTTTCGGCGAGATAGCGCTCGAGCGCCAGTTCGACGACTTCGATTGCAGGATCGGGTTCGCAATCGGTGAACAACACGGGCTCGACGCCAGCGGTGGCCAGCGAATCGAGCGGCACTTTCGTGAGGCCGGCGTCGTACACCCGCTGGTCGGTGACGACGAAGGGGCGGCGGCCGCCCAGCCGCTTCACTTCGGCGCCGGTGCGCTCGGCGGCGCCCCAGCCGAAGATCAGATGGGTCGGCGAATAGAACTCACGGATCTCGCGATTGAGCACGCTCTCACCTGTTCGCATGGAGCTCGCGTCATTCGTCCTGCAACGCACGCTCCGTGCGCTGCACGCCTGGAAAGCTCTTGCTTCGTGATGCATCCTTCGCCCGCGGCGTCACGCCGGCTCGCTCGGCAAGCACTGACCTGATCGCGGCGACGATACCCATGTAACCCGTGCATCGGCAGATGTTGCCGCTCAACTCCTGCCGGATGCGCTGTTCGCCGGCGTCGGGCACGCGCTTCACGATGTCGCGCGCCGTCAGCATCATCCCCGGCGTGCAGAAGCCACACTGCAGTCCGTGATGCTTCGTCATCGCGGCGCGCAGCTCGACCATCGTCTCATCGGAATCGAAACCTTCGATCGTCTCGACCTCGCGGCCCTCGCAGGCGACCGCATACACGATGCACGAGCGGACGGGATCGCCATCGAGCAATACCGTGCACGCGCCGCAGGCGCCCTGCTCGCAGCCCAGATGCGTGCCGGTGAGGAGCACGTTCTCGCGGAGGAAATCGGCGAGGTGCAGACGCGGCTCGACGTCGTGCGAGACGGTCGTGCCATTCACCTTCAGTGTGACATTCATTGCAGCCTAGCCTGTGAAAGCGCCCGCCTGAGCGCCACGAAATGCAGGTGGACGAAATACGCATCGCCAGCAAGGCCCGCGCGTTCCAGCAGATCGGTACCCGTGACTTCGTCGCCCGATGCCGCGGCGCGCGCACGGTCGCTGCGCCGCACCGGATCGCCGGAACCTTCGATGACGAGCGGGCGCGACTCCGTCGCACCGATGACGATCCGGTGGATATCCGTCTTCGGATCGAATAGCACGGCCGCCATCGCGTCGGCGAACTTCCCGGCCTTGCGTACGATCTTGCGATATCCCCAACGCGCATCGCGCGAGATCCTCGGGATGCGGATCGCCTCGATCATCTCGCCCGCGGCGAGCGACGTCTGGAAGGGTCCGACGACGATCTCCGATATCGAGAGTGTGCGCCGCGCACAGGCGCTGACGACGAGCACCCGCGCGCCGAGTGCTGCGAGCGTGACGAGCCAGTCGGCGGAGGGATCGGCATGCGCGAGGCTGCCGCCGATCGTCCCCCGATTGCGCACGGCGCGGTAGG
>DAHUXU010000497.1 GCA_027307005.1 Gemmatimonadota bacterium | reverse complement strand
ACGCGCTGCCCTTTCTTGATCGTGAGATCGGCGAGCGGCATGCTGCCGTGCACGAAGCCGTTGATCGTGAACTTCACGAACCATGGATAGATGTCTTGTTGCAGGTGCGGGTTGGCAATCGGGCCCAGGGCGCCGAGCGAGTCCATCGTGAAGCCGGGCCCGAACGGTTTGTTCTCGATCCAACTGCTCTGCTCTTCGACCTGCATGAACGACGCGACGATCTCGCGGTCGACGTCGTTAGGCGAACCGTCGGGACGTGCCTTGCCGCGCGAGGTGATGATCATCGGACCGAAGAGCCCGGTGTTGATGTCGCGCACTTCGTCCACGTGCGAGTGGTACATCCACATCACGGAGCTCGGGTCCATCGGGCCAGGGCCCGCGCGGTCGGGAACGATCCAGAGATAGGTGAACGTCGCGCCCGGTGCGACGCCATCATCGGCTTTGTCGCTCCCGCTCGTCCCATCATTGTACGGCACGCCTTCCGCGCTTTTCTGGTAGAACACGCCGTGCGGGTGGATGCTGTACGGGCGTTGGGCATTGTTCCGGAACACGACGCGGATCGTGTCGCCCACGACGCCGCGGATGAGCGGTCCGAGGAATCCGAGATGTTGCCACTCGGCCGGCCTCGGCTTGAGCGTGTGGAACGTGCTGTCGGTGTACTCGCGATAGAGCACTTTCTTGTAGACGGTGCTAACCGGACGCGGCTTGCCCTTCGCGAAGAAGGCCGTGTCTGCGTACGGCTGTCCGGTGATCTCGTCGCGGCCGCCGGGTACGTAATCCCAGGACACGTTGTCGGCGGCGATGAAATACGTGCGCGTCTCGGGGGGAACAGATCCGCTTTGGGCAGCGAGTCTGCTCGAGGGGGCGACAGCAAGCAGCATCAGGGCTGCGCGTTTCACGATGAACATGGGCGCCTCGTCGCGCTGGCAGTGAACGACCATCGGAGTGAGGTGCGACCGGCAGTGCCAGGCGGGAAGCGCATCTGCACGGGTCGCGACTCGCGCGATCTAACCGAGTGGCGTTATCCAGGCGCTATCTCGGCGTTATCGCGGGCAGCGTTCACTCATGCGGCCCGTCATGGCCCGGTGCTTGCGCCACTGTGCATGCAGGCAAGGACATGCGATTCTTTCGACACAGGAGAGCGACATGGCCGCGCGCAAAACGCATTCGCAAAAAAAGCACAGCTCGCGCAAGTATAGTAAGGGCGCGTCGAAGAGCGTGAAGAGCGCGATGCACCGCCGCAAGAAGGGGACGCTGAAACGTGGAAAGTCGGGCCACGGCGGAAAGGTGAAGAGCCGGAAGCAGGCGATCGCGATCGGGTTGTCCGAGGCGGAAGAAGGGCGCCAAGGTGCCGAAGAAGCGGAAGTAGCCGCCTAACCTGGCGAGAGCCGGCCGCGCCGGCGCGGCGCAGGATCCAGGATGAACCACTGAGCGGCGAGCGCGAGCGCCACGCCGATGTACACGAGCGACGCCGGGACGGACATGATGAGTCCGGCGAGTTGCTGGTCCTCGAGCAGTGTCATGTGCCACGCGGCGGCGCCGGCAGCGTGCGCCGAATACCACCCGGTGCGGGCGAACGCGAGGATGGCGCCGAGCGCGCCGCTCTGCATGAGGGTGAGGGCCAGATAGACCACGGCGCCGCCGTGCGCGAGGCGCCTCCGGCCGATGGGTTGGAACACGACCCACCAGAAGAGAAAGGCCGACGCCAGAAAGCTCAGGTGCTCAAGGACGTGCAGCCGTTCATCGCCCAACGCGGCGAGGTACGGGCCGGGCAGGTGCCAGAACCACAGCACCGCGAGGTTCGCCAACCAGACGCCTAACGGATCGCCCGCCGCCCACACCACGCGCCGGACGCGGGGCGACGCGCGCCACCGCCGCCCGAGCGCGAGGCGCCGGCGGTACGGCAGCGCCCACAGCGCCGGCAAGAGCGGTTCGCCTAACGCAAGCAGCGGCGCCGCGACGAGCATCAGCAGCAGGTGCTGCACCATATGCGCCGAGAAGAGCGTCTCGGCCAGCGCGTCCAGAGGCGACAGCAGCGCGATGCCGAGCGTCAGGAGGCCCGCCGCGAAGCACGCCACCTGAGATCGACGCACCCCGTGACCCACCCCGGCGCTGCACCAGAGCGCTCGCACACCGATGGCGTACCATGCCGCGGACAGTGCCAGCGGTACCGCGATTGACGGTGTCCATTGCCAGGCCGACCAGACGGCGCCCGGCCCGACGATCGTCGAGCCGCCCGTGATCACCGGCAGGCCGGAACGGCAAAGAGCGCGATGATCCCGAATACAATGAGTGCGCTGAACAGCACACCGAACGGGATGCCCATGAACGCCATGTAGTGGAACACGGCGCTGCGCTCCGGGTCACCTCTCGGGCGCGCGTCGTCGGTGCGCATCTTCGTCTGGCCCCACACGCGCGCGGCGGTACCGAGTGATACCAGCGCGATGATCAGCGTGACAACCATGATGATGAGCGATCCCGTCCAGGCCCCGCCGGCCGACGACGTTTCGAGCAGATGGTCCATGGGATAGCAGGCGTGCGCGGTGATGGCGTACGCGCAGATCTCGTACACCGTCCACGCGGCCG
>DAHUXU010000494.1 GCA_027307005.1 Gemmatimonadota bacterium | reverse complement strand
GCCTGCGGCTCGGTCACGCCGCGCTCGGTGCCGGCGACCTTCGCGGTGTAACCGGACAGGAAATAGTAGAGCGCCTGGTCTCTCGTTAGGCGCGCGATGGGCGGCAGCACGCCGAACGCGTCGGCGGTGAGCAGGACGACGTTCTTGGGATGTGCGCCGCGTCCGCCGGGCACGTGGTTGCGGATGTAGGGCAGGGGATACGAGACGCGCGTGTTTTCGGTGAGCGACGAATTGGCGAAATCCGGACGGCGGGAATTCGGATCGAGCACGACGTTCTCGAGGACGGTGCCGAACATCTGGGTGGTGCGATAGATGTCGGGCTCGTTGTCTTCGCTGAGATTGATGGCCTTGGCGTAGCAGCCACCCTCGAAATTGAACACGCCTTCGTCGCTCCAGCCGTGTTCGTCGTCGCCGATGAGCTGGCGCTCGGGATCCGCGGAGAGCGTCGTCTTGCCGGTGCCGGAGAGGCCGAAGAACAGCGCGCAGTCGCCCAGCTCGCCGATGTTGGCCGAGCAGTGCATGGAGAGCACGTTGGACTTGGGCATGAGGTAGTTCATCACCGTGAACATCGCTTTCTTGAGCTCGCCGGCGTAGCGGGTGCCGCCGATGAGGATCTGGCGGGACGCGAAGTCGAGGACGATGAAGGTACCGCTGCGGGTGCCGTGCTTGGCCGGGTCGGCCTGCATCTCCGGCGCGTGCAGGACGCTGAAGTTAGGCACGAACGTCGGGAGGTCGCTGAGCTCGGGGCGGATGAACATGTTCCGCACGAACAGCATCTGCCACGCGTTAGGCGAGACGTAGCGGACGGAGAGGCGGTGGCGCGGGTCGGCGCCGGTCCACAGGTCCTGGACGAACAGCTCCGGTTGGGCGGCGAGGTAGGCGCGGACGTCGGCGAGGAGTTTCTGGTAGTTCTGAGGCGGGAACGGGCGGTTCACATCGCCCCACCACACGTCGCGTTCGGTGCTCGGTTCTTTGACGAGGAACTTGTCCTTGGGCGAGCGGCCGGTGTGCGGCGTGGTGATGCCGACGAACGGTCCTTTGTCGGCGAGCTGGCCTTCGTCGCGGCGCACGGCCGCCTGGACGAGCTCGGGAGGGACGAGATTCCAATGAACGGTTCCTTTGGGCGCAAGTCCGAGCGCCTCGAGGCCGGTGTTGCCCTTGCGCTCACGCGGTTCAGCGCGGGGCGTGGTTTGTGTTGCCATGTGGTATCGTCTCTGGTGCAAAAGGAATATCCGGACGTCGCTCCATGCCCTTGCACGGAGCGCGCCGGAGCGCCGTCTGTGGTGCACATCGTTCGGTGCACCGGATACCGGCGCTCAAGCAGCATATGCGGGCGTGCGCGGGGCGTCAATCGGACGACCTCAGACCTGCAGCCGGTCGGTCGGGCGTGACACGATGGCGTAGAGCGCCGGCATCAAATACACGCTGATGACGAGGCGCGCGAGCAGGCCGCCGACGATGACCAACGCGAACGGCCGCTGCGAATCCGACCCGACGCCGTGCGAGAGCGCTGCCGGCAGCAGGCCCAACGCAGCGACGAGCGCCGTCATCATGATGGGCCGGAGCCGCAACACGGCGGCCACTCGCGTGGCCTCGAGGATGCTCACCCCGCCATTTCGAAGCTCGTTGGCGTAGGAAATATAGATGACGGCCGTCTGGACCGAGACGCCGAACAGCACGAGGAACCCGATGCCGGAGGACACCGAGAATGGTGTGCCGGACACCAGCAGCGCGATGAGTCCGCCGCTTGGCGCCGACAGGATGACGCCGACAACTGTAATGAACGGGAACTTGAAGTTGCCGTAGAGGACGAACAACAGCAGGAAAATCACGAGGAGCGTGAGCGGCAGGATGACGCGCAGCTGGCCGCGCGATGCCGTGTACTCCTGATATTCGCCGCCCCAGACGATGTGGTATCCGGGCGGGAGCCTAACGGATGCCGCGACCTGTCGCTGCGCGCTCTGGACGGTGCCGGCGAGGTTGCCTCCGTTCACGGAGTATTGAATGCCGATGAAGCGGCTGTTGTCCTGCCGATAGATGAACGACGCCCCGTTAGACACCTGGATCTCGGCCAGATCCTTGAGCGGGACCTGTTCGCCGTCCGGGGCGGCGACGAGGATGCTGCCGATCTCCTGCGGGTTCTGCCGGTAGCGCGGCTCGAGGCGCACGACGAGGTCGTAGAGACGTTCGCCCTGCTCCACCTGTGTCGCCACGCTCCCGCCGACTGCCGCCTCGATGAGGGCGTTGATGTCGCCGGCGTTGATGCCGTAGCGCGCGATCTTCGCGCGATCGACGGCGATCGTGAGCGACGGTTGGCCGAGCTCCTGGACGAGCGTCAGGTCGCCGATGCCCGGCACGTGCTCGAGCACCTGCTTGACCTCTTTCCCTTTACGCTCGAGAACGCCGAGATCGGGGCCGAACAGTTTGACGTCGAGTGCGCTCTTGAGTCCTGTCTCTGCTTCGTCGACGGCGTCTTCGGCGGGTTGCGTGTAATTGAACGTGATGCCGGGGAACGTCTCGAGCTTCTTGTCGATCGCGTCGATCAGCGCCTGCTTGGAGTGGTACGGTCCCGTCCATGTGTCGTACGGCTTGAGCCCAACGTAAAACTCGGCGTTGAAGAAGCCGGTCGGGTCGGTGCCATCATCGGGCCGGCCGTGTTCCGAGCCGACGACCGTCACTTCGGGAAAGGAGCGCAGGATGGCGCGAATTTTAGGCACGATGGCGGACGATGCGTCGAACGAGATGGTGTAGGGCATTGTGGCCCGCACCCAGAGCGCCCCCTCGTCGAGATGCGGCATGAACTCGGCGCCGATGAGGGGAATCAACAGGAGCGAGAGCCCGAACACCGCCGCCGACGCAATCGTCGTTAGCCACGGATGCGCCAGGCACGCGTCGAGCGATCGTTCGTACGTGCGCTTCACCCATTCGAACGCGGGATTGCGACGATCGCGAATGCCGCGTCGCAGCAGCCACGAGCAGAGAACGGGGATGAGCGTCAGCGTGATGAGCAGCGAGCCGATGAGCGCGAAAATGGTCGTGTCGGCCATGGGGCGGAACAACTTGCCCGATGGGCCGGAGAGCACGTAGATCGGCAGAAACCCGGCAATGATCACGGCCACCGAGTAGAAAATCGGTCGATCGACCTCGGCGGCCGCGCTGATGATGACGTGGATGATGTTGTAGGAAGAGCCGTGGCGCAGCGTGAGTTGTCGGTGGATGTTCTCCACCATGAACACGGCGCCGTCGACGAGGATGCCGAAGTCGATGGCGCCGATGGACAGCAGGTTCGCCGGGATATTCTTGATGTCGAGACAGATGAACGCGAACAACAGCGACATCGGGATCGCTACGGCGACGATGAGGCCCGATCGCACGTCGTACAGAAAGAAGATGAGCAGGACGATGACGAGCACGGTGCCGCGCACGAGGTTGTCCTCGACGGTGCGCGTCGTGAGGTTCACCAGATCGCTGCGGTCGTAAAAGGCATTGATGTGGACGTCGCGCGGGAGAACGGAGTCGTTGAGCTGCTCCGTTTTCGCTTCCACTGCCTTGAGCACGGTCTGCGTCTGCTCGCCGCGGCGCATGAGGATCACGCCTTCCACGGCATCGTTGGTTTCGTTGAAGCCGAATTGGCCTAACCGAGGGGCGTTGCCGATGACGACGTCGCCGAGATCTTTGACGAGGATGGGCGTGCCGTCGTGGACGGCGACGACGATGTTGGCGATGTCATCGAGCGTGCGCACGCGGGCGAGGCCGCGCACGTAGTAGAACTGGCCTCCCTCGGAATAGAAGCCGCCGCCGGAGTTCCCATTGTTGTTGGCGAGGGCCTGCTGGACTTCGGGTACGGTGAGTCCGGCGCCTGCGAGGCGCGTCGGGTCGAGCAGCACCTGGTACTGCATGGTAGCGCCGCCAAAGCCGGAATCGTCGGCCACTCCCGGCACCGAGCGGTAGGCGCGCTCCACCACCCAATCCTCGAAGGTCTTCAGCTCCTGTGGGCTGCG
>DAHUXU010000480.1 GCA_027307005.1 Gemmatimonadota bacterium | reverse complement strand
TGAAGTCCTTGCGCTTCGACACGATCCAATCCATGCCGAGGTCGATCGGTGTCACCGAGCCGTCCGTCTCCTGCCCGACGATGATGAAGCCTTTCTCCGCGCGCAGCACGTGCATCGTCTCGGTGCCGTAGGGCGTGATCTGGAACGGCCGGCCGGCGTCGATCAGCGTCTCCCAGACGTGACGCGCCGCGTGCGCCGAGACGTTCACTTCGTAGGCGCGCTCGCCGGAGAAGCTGATGCGCACTACCCGCGCAGGTACGCCCGCCACGGTGCCGTCGCGGCAACTCATGAACGGAAAAGCCTCCGGCGAAAGATCGATATCGCCGCAGACCTGCTGCAACACCGCTCGGCTCTGCGGACCGGCGATCGCAGCGGTGGCCCAATGGTCCGTGACCGACGTCAGGAATACGCGCATATGAGGCCACTCGGTCTGCAGCCATCGCTCGAGCCAGGCCATGACGCGGGCCGCGCCGCCGGTCGTCGTTGTCATCAGGAAGTGATCGTCCGCGAGGCACGTCGTGACGCCGTCGTCCATCACCATACCGTTCTCGTCGAGCATCAGCCCGTAGCGCGATCGTCCGACGCCGAGATTCGACCACGCGTTCGTGTACACCCAGTCGAAGAGCTTTCGTGCATCGGGGCCGCGGATGTCGATCTTGCCGAGCGTCGACGCATCCATGATGCCGACCGCGTTGCGCGTCGCGAGGCACTCGCGGCGCACCGCCTGCTCCATCGTTTCGCCGTCGCGCGGGTAGTACCACGGCCGCTTCCACTGCCCGACGTTCTCGAACGGCGCGCCGTGCTCGCGGTGCCATTCGTGCAGCGCCGTCTTGCGGATCGGCTCGAACAGGGCGCCGAGGTCCGGACCGGCGATGGCGCCGAACGTGACCGGCGTGTAGTTCGGCCGGTACGTGGTCGTGCCGGTGCTCGCGAGGTCCTGGCCGAGTGCACCAGCGAGAATCGCCATCCCGTTGACGTTGCCGAGCTTCCCCTGGTCGGTGCCGAAGCCGAGCGCGGTGTAGCGCTTCACGTGCTCGATCGAGCGATAACCCTCGCGCGCGGCGAGGACGATGTCCGATGCGGTGACGTCGTTCTGGAGATCGACGAACGCCATCGAACCGCGGGACGCCGCGCCGTTCGACGGAACACTCCACAGTGGATGCGCCACCATTGCGGCGGCGGCGGCGACAACCGGATCGTCGCGCGACGAAAATCCCGCGCGTTGCGCAGCCTGCGTGCCGGCCGCGAAACCCTCCGCGACGCACGCGGCGCGCGAAAACGTACCGTTGCACGCGCCCGCCGATCGCTCGTTCTGCACGGCGGTTCCCGGAACGAAGCACGCCTTCGCCTTGTCGAAGCGTGGCCTTGCGCCCGACTGCGCATGCAGGTGCACGACGGGACTGAAACCGCCCGAGACCGCGAGCAGGTCGCATGGCACGCGACGCGCGACGCCTGCCAGACCCGTACCCCGCGCATCGAGCGACATCACGTCCACCGCGCGAACGCGCGCGCGGCCCTTCACATCGACGACGACCGCCCGCTGCAGGATCGGGACGCGCCGATCGCGCACGCGTGCGACCTCGGGGCCATCGGCCGTTTCGCGCGCATCGACGACCGCCGCGACGGCGATTCCGGCGTCGAGCAGATCGAGCGCCGTGCCGTAGGCAGCATCGTTCGTCGTGAACACGACCACGCGCGACGCGAGCTTGACGCCGTAGCGGTTGACGAACGCCGATACCGCGGACGCCAGCATGACGCCGGGCCGATCGTTGTTGGCGAAGACGATTGGGCGCTCCATCGCGCCGGTGGCAAGCACGACCTGCGCGGCGCGCACGCGCCAAAGGCACTCGCGGAAGCCGCACCGCTCGCGCAGCGGCAAGTGATCGGTGAGCCGCTGCGCAATCGTCAGGAAGTTGTGATCGTGATAACCGAATACCGTGCTCCGTGTCAGGACCCGTACCTCGGGCATCCGCGCGAGCTCGGCAACGGCCTCGCGCAGCCAGTCGGCGCCCACCGCTTCCGAGAGCCCCGGCAGGCGCAGGTCGCTGCCGGCTCGCGCTGTGCCAAGATCGAGCAGGCTGCCGCC
>DAHUXU010000476.1 GCA_027307005.1 Gemmatimonadota bacterium | reverse complement strand
ATGGGTGGGGGCCCGGCATGAGCGCTACCTTTAGGCTCGATCGCGCCCGCGGCGCGCTGTTCGACGCCGCGGGGCGACGCTTCGATGCTGCGACGCGCAGCTGGCGCGGCGCGGGGCAATCCGGCGGCGGCTCGGACATCTCCTCCGGCGCTGATCCGGACGCTGCGTCCGTCGGCGTCGCGCAGCCTGCAGCGAGCGCCTTCGAATCCGTCGACGCCATCGCGGCAGCGACCTGGCTGCAGCGCGAGAGCCGCCATCCGCTGCGCGTGCCTGTCGGCGTGATCGGCCCGCGCGACGCGACGCCTGCGCAGATCGCCAAGTCCTACGAGATCGGAGAAGGGCTCGCACGCGCCGGCTTCGTCGTCGTCTGCGGCGGGCGCCAGGGGGTAATGCAGGCGGTATGCCAAGGCGTGGCCCGCGGCGGCGGGTTGTCGATCGGCCTGCTGCCCGACGCCGATGCGTCGCAGGCCAATCCCCACGTCGGCGTCGTCATCGCGACCGGCATCGGCGAAGCGCGCAATGCACTGATCGCGCGCGCCGCGCTCTGCCTCATCGCCATCGGTGACAGCTTCGGAACGCTGTCTGAAGTCGCGCTCGGCCGCCAGTTCGGCAAGACGGTCATCGGGCTGGAAGGCGCCGCCCGTGTGAACGGCGTCGAGCATGTCGACAGTTCACGCGACGCGATCGCGCGCGTGGCGGAGCTGGCCCTCAGCGCCTGCAGTCGCGGAAACCGGCGGCGCGCGCGAGGTCGGCCTTCACGTCCTCGCGACTGCGCTCGTAGACGATTTCGCGCCCACCGACGTTGCCGACGTAGGCCGAACCGTTGCGCGTGAGCGTCAGATCGCATCGCACGTTGTGGACGCCTTCCCCGAGTACCACCGTGATGACGTCCAGCCGCTTGTTCAGGACCACGACGTCGAGCGTCTGGCCGCTGCTCGTGACGCGTACCTGTATCTTTTCGTCGTTCATGTGAGCTTCGGTTTGGTTACGGGCAATTCCCGCTGCCTGCATTCATCCAGAGTAGCCCGCCGTGGGTCGAAGGGCAATGGCTCAGGCAACCTGTCCCGCCGCGTGCCCGGAGGACCACGCCCACTGGAAGTTGTAGCCGCCCAGCCACCCGGTGACGTCGACGACCTCGCCGATGAAATAAAGGCCGGGGACGCGCGTCGCGGCCATGGTCCTCGACGACAGGTCGCGCGTGTCGACGCCGCCCAGGGTGACTTCGGCCTTGTTGTAGCCGAGCGTGCCCGACGGCAGCACCTCCCAATGGTTCAACTGCGCACCGATGGTCCGCAGGCGCTCGTCACCGAGCTCGGCTATCGGCACCGCGACGCCGTGGGCGGCGCACCACTGCTGCGCCAGGCGCCTGGGCAGCCGCTCGCCAAGCAGGTTGTCGAGCCGCGCTGCCGATCGTGCGTGCGCGCGCAGCCACGCGGCGGCATCGAGCCCCGGCAGCAGGTCGATCGCCAGCGGCTCGCGGCCGTTCCAGTAGGACGATGCCTGGAGGATCGCGGGACCCGAAAGGCCGCGGTGCGTGAACAACAGGTGTTCGCGGAAACGCCCTGCGCCGCAGGCCACCTCGGCATCGACCGAGATGCCGGAAAGGTCTCCGTAGCGCGCCAGCGCGTCGGGGGCGAATGCGAGCGGCACCAGCGCCGGCCGGGTCGGCACGATCGCCAACCCGAACTGCTCGGCGATCCGGTACCCGAACGGCGTGGCACCGATCTTCGGCACCGTGAGGCCGCCGGTCGCGATCACCAGCGACGCGCAATGCACGCCGCCCTGGGTGGTCGCCACCGCGAAGCCATCCCCTTCGTGCGCGATGCCTTCCACTGCGCAGGGCATGCGCCATTGCACGTGGCCGCGCTCGCATTCCGCCTCGAGCATCGCGATGATGTCGCGCGAGGACCGGTCGCAGAAGAGCTGGCCGAGCGTCTTCTCGTGCCAGGCGATGCCGTAGCTCTCGACCAGGCGCACGAACTGCGCGGGCGTGTAGCGCGCGAGCGCCGAGCGGCAGAAATCGGGGTTTTGCGACAGATAGTTCGCCGGCCCTGCGTTGACGTTCGTGAAGTTGCAGCGGCCGCCGCCGGAGATTCGGATCTTCTCGCCGACGACGTGGTAGTGCTCGATCAGCAGCACCCGGCGACCGCGCTGTCCGGCCTGCGCTGCGCACATCATGCCGGCCGCGCCCGCACCGACGACGACGACGTCCACCGTCGCCGTCAAGTCTTCTCCCTGACGGCGGCCGTAGGCGCGTTCCTACGCGCGAGCGGGTGCCAGTCCGGTACCCCCGATCGCGCCGTTGAGATTAGTCTCGGCGGTGGGGCAGTCGATGTCGAAGCTGCAATCCATTGGGAGAACACAGGATGCGTACCGTACTGATCGCGTTGTCGATGCTGCTGTGCTCGATCACGCCGGCGCTTGCCCAGGTGAGCGTCAATATCGCGGTTCCCGGGGTCAGCATCGGATTCAACGTGCCGGCGTATC
>DAHUXU010000454.1 GCA_027307005.1 Gemmatimonadota bacterium | reverse complement strand
CTCAAGATCGTGCCCATGCTGGGCAGCCTCGGATGCCCGTACACCTGCCCCTTCTGCATCGACTCGACGGTCGACTATCAACCGCTCTGCTTCGACCAGATCCGCAGCGATCTGCGCTTCCTGCTCAGCAAGCTCCGGCGGCCGCGAGTCGGTTGGCACGATCCGAACTTCGGCGTCCGATTCGACGACTACATGGGCGCCATCGAAGATGTCGCGCCGCCCGACAGCATCGACTTCTTCGCCGAGAGCAGCTTGTCGCTCCTGTCCGAGCCGCGACTCGCACGCCTCAAGAAAAACGGATTCAAGGCGATCCTGCCCGGCATCGAATCGTGGTTTGCGTTAGGCAACAAGACCAGGACCGGCCGCGATGTCGGGATGGACAAGGTCAAACGCGTGGCCGACCACGTGAACATGATTCTGCGGTACGTCCCCTATGTCCAGACCAACTTCGTGCTCGGACTGGACACCGACGAAGGACCGGAGCCGTTCGAGCTCACGAAGCGGTTTCTCGATATGGTGCCCGGCGCGTTTCCGGCGTTCTCGCTGCTTTCGGCGTTCGGCTGCGCCGCGCCGCTCAATCTCGAGCTCCAGCGCGCGGGCCGCGTGATCCCGTTCCCCTTCCATTTTCTGGACGCGAGCCACGCCATGAACGTGGTGCCGAAGAACTATGAGTGGACCGCCTTCTACGATTACCTGCTGAGCCTCGAGCGATACGCGTTCTCGTGGCAGCAGATCGCCCGCCGATTCCGAAGCAACCAGGGCGCGATTCCCAAGTGGATCAATGTCCTGCGCGGCACGTCATCGGAGCGCTTTGGCCGCCTCAAGCAACACGAACGCGTGCGCTCGCTGCTGGATTCCGATGCCAGCGTGCGAGCCTTCTTCGAGCAGGAGACGACGACGGTTCCGCAGCCCTACCTCGATCGCATCCGGGCCGACCTGGGACCGCTATGGTCCTCGCTTCCCCGCGACGGCTTGGAGCACGACCAGAACGAGTATCTCAACACCCAGAAGCGAGCGCCATCGTTATCCACGCTGCGCCCGGCTCTGGTTCGGATATCATAGGGCAAGCTCCAGTTGGATCGGCGGCGCGCGCGCGCACGTGCGCGTGCCGTTCATCTCACGACATCGAGATTCGGCGTCGCCGCCTCGTCGCCTGCCGTCAGGTGATTCACCCACGTGTCGCAGGCGAGGAGATCTCGTGCCCACATCCCATACGGCGACGGGTCGGGAGCAGAACCAATTGCTCCTGGCGTTGCCTCACGCGGACTACAAGGTACTGCTAGCCGACCTGCAGGATGTCGCGTTGCCGCGCGGACACGTGCTGTTCGAGGCCCGCGAGCGGATCTCGCACGTGTACTTCCCGCAGCACTGTGTGATATCGCTGGTCGCGCCGATCGACGGGGAGAGAGGCGTCGAGGTGGCGATCGTCGGAAATGAAGGCATGGTGGGGCTCAGCGCATTCCTCGGCGTCCACACCGCGTCGATTCAGGCGGTGACCCAGGTTCCCGACGCCGCCAGGCGCCTAACGGTCGCCGCGTTCCGCCGGGCGCTCGCGCGCGGGACGGCGATGCGCCGCATCATGCTTCGATACACGGACGCAATGCTGAGCCAGATCGCGCAGTGCTCGGCCTGCAATCAGCGGCATCGCGTCGTGCAGCGATGTGCGCGCTGGTTTCTCATGACCCACGACCGCGTGGGCGACGATCACTTCTCGCTCACCCAGGAATTCCTGGG
>DAHUXU010000450.1 GCA_027307005.1 Gemmatimonadota bacterium | reverse complement strand
GACGAGCATCGCGCAGGTGTCCGGACAATCGTGCGGGCACGCGCCGCGCACGACGTGCGCATCGGAAGGCGGTGTGATGGGAGCGGTCACGACATCACGCGTGGATGGTGCGCGGGTGGAATACTCTGCAACATGTCGATTGCGTGCGTCGGGAGCCAGAGTCCGGCGCGAATTGCCGTGCGCGAGTTCGAGCGTCGGTCAGTACACGGGCAAGCGTTTGAGATGCTTAATGTTAAATCGGTAACGAATCGGCGCCGTGGCCCACGACGTGCAGCGATTAAGCGCCCAGTCGAGTGGCGTATCCCGCGGCTCGGCCGCGTGCGCGAAATGGGGGCGCTACGCACGCTGGACGCGGGGCACGTCACTTGGCTAACCTTGACAGGCCGATCGCAGGGAGTAGAATAACTGCCGCTCGTTCCATGCATTGCAGCGCGCGTGCACGGACGAAGGTTGATCAGCCACTGGCCCCCACAAGGAGACTGTAAATGAAGCGCCTTGCCGTCCTCGCTGCTGCTGCGCTCGTGCTTGCAGCGTGCAAAGCGAAGGAAAACGCGCCCGCGACGTCGTCGGATACCACCGCAGCTCCTGCGATGGCACCGGCGCCTGCTCCTGCCGCGACGGATACCGGCATGAAGCAGGATACGGGCTCGATGAAGATGGACTCGACCAAGAAGGACACGACGAAGCACTAAGGAACGCGCGCTCGCGACGTGCGGGCGATGCGCAACGAAAAAGGGGACGCGGCTCATGGTCGCGTCCCTTTTTTGCATTGCGCACAGAATCATCAATCGAGCGGGAACGGCAGCGCGAACAATTCGGCTTGCAGTTCGGCGTGCGGGTCGGGGGACGCGGGCGGCGGCGACTGCACTCGCAGCATGGCGCCCGGTGCGACTTCGCGGCGCACCATTGCTAACGCAATGGCGCCGAGCCGCGGCGACAGCGCGCTGGTGCGCACATCGCCCACTTGTTTGCCCGCCTCGTCGAGCAGGGCGGCGTGTTCGGGAGGCGGCTCGTGGTGTCCGCAGCGAATGCCGCGCAAGTGCCGGTTGACGTGGCCGCGAAAGTGTACGCGCGCGACGACTTCCTGCCCAACGTAGCATCCCTTGGTGTACGAGATCGCGTGGAGCTCGTCCAGGTTTGCTTCCTGCGGAATCGTGGATTCGTCGATGTCGAGGCCCCATTCGGGGCGTCCGGCCTCGACGCGCGCGATTTCCCACGCGAGCAATCCCGCGGGGACCGCGCCGGCGACTAACGCTCGCTGCCAGAGTCCGGCGTACGCGGTGTGCGGCACGAACAGCTCGTAGCCTTCGAGCTCGAGGTCCGGGACGCGCGCGACGTCGACGGACGTCTCGGCGTCGAGGACCGCGCGCGCATGCGCATACGGCCCGAGCGACGCGAGCACGTCTCCCGTTAGGCCGGTGATTTCCGAGACGATGCGGCGCGATTGCACGCCGAACACGCCGAGGTCGCGGATCGCGCCCGATTCCTCGTGGTAGGGCGCGAGGCGCGGATTGACGTACTTGCGCACGAGCGCCAACCAGCCGGGATGCGCACGGGGCGGCGTATCGACGAGCAGGTGCTCATCGAAGCGGAAGATCCGGAGGTCGGCGACGATCTTGCCCTTCGGATTGAGCGCGGCCGCGTACTGTCCGTGCCCGGGCTGCAGCGCGAGGACATCGTTCGTCACGAGTCCGGTGACGAGCTCCGGCGCTTTGTCGCCCGCGATGCGCAGGCGTCCGCGCGCACTCCGGTCGACGAGCATGGCCGATGTGCGCAGGGCGGCATACTCGCCGGCAATGTGTCCGTAGTGCATGACCACGGAGTGGCCGCCGACGTCGCCGACGGAAGGGAACGTCCCTGTGACGATGGATCCTGCGGTCATGCGACGAGAACGAGTCCGCGTAGGTGGGGCGCCGTCTGGGGCGACCCGGCTCTGCGGATCCAAGCACCGAACGTGCGGGGTCCGACCTGCAACATATTGCTAACCTAACGGTCCGCCGCCGCCGCGCCATGGGCGGCGGCGTACGATGTGTCGAGCAGCTCGACGGGGTGGACGGTGCGCGCCGGGATACCGGCGCGCATCAAGCCGGCGCCGATGTGCATCATGCAC
This sequence comes from Gemmatimonadota bacterium, assembly GCA_027307005.1. GTDB lineage: Bacteria > Gemmatimonadota > Gemmatimonadetes > Gemmatimonadales > Gemmatimonadaceae > JADGGM01. The sequence continues at coordinate 365 of DAHUXU010000450.1, read as the reverse complement.
CCCGGGTTGCCGGTTGCGACGAGGGGCGCGTTAGCGTGTGCGATCTCGGAGAGTTTCGGCGCGAGCACGTCCTGCGCGAGCTGTGGTTGAACGAGACTGTAAATCCCGGCGCTGCCGCAGCATTGGTCGGCATTGGGAAGCGGTAGGACTTCGAGGCCCGGCACGGCGGCGAGCATGGTGAGCGGTTCGCGCGCAAGATGTTGTCCGTGGAGCAAGTGACACGGCGCATCGTAGGCGACGCGTCGCGGCAGCGCGGCGCCCGGTGCGGGGCCGGCGGCGGCGAGCAGCTCGCTCACGTCGCGAGCGCGGGCGGCAAGGGCGGCCGCACGGGCCGACCATTCGGCGTCACCGTCGAGCAGGTGACC
>DAHUXU010000383.1 GCA_027307005.1 Gemmatimonadota bacterium | reverse complement strand
GCCATTGGACCTGGGCGGCCGCCGGCGAGCGCGGCGCCATCGCCGACGTGCCGCAGCCGCTGGACCTCGAGGTGGTCGCCGATTCCGCGCCGCGCATCGACATCGTCGCGCCGGCGCACGACACGATCGTGCTCGCCGATGCGCAGGTCGCGTTGCGGCTCACGGCCGGCGACGATCACGGGCTCGCCGACATCACGCTGCGCACGACACGCCGCATGGCCGATGGCACGTCGCTGCCCCAGGTGGAGCAGGAGCTCGCGTCGCCTAACGCGACCGCGTGGACCGGCGCCGTGCCGCTCGATCTCGCGCCGCGGCAGCTCGGGCCCGGCGACGCGCTGTCCGTGATCGCCGCCGCCACCGACAACTCGCCGTGGCGGCAGACCACGCTCAGCCGCGAGATCGTGCTGCGCGTCCCGACGCTCACCGAGCAGCGCGAACGCGCACGCGCGTTGGCGGATTCGACCGCGTCCGAAGTGGCGTCCGCCGCGCGCAACGAGCGCGACCTCGCCCAACGGACCGACGAAGCGGCACGCTCGCGCGCCGACCGCGCGCCGTCCACCGGGTCGTCGCAGCCTAACGCAACATCGGCGGCCGGCGACCCGCAGACGCCGCGCTCCATGTCCTACGAGAGCGCCGAGCAGGCGAAGGCGCTGGCCCGCGAGCAGCAGCAGCTCGCCGACCGCGTCCGTCAGGCCCAACAGACCGCGCAGCAGCTCGAGCAGCAGCTCCGCGCCGCGGGCGTGATGGACAGCGCGCTCACGCAGCAGCTGCACGACGCACAACAGATGCTGCGCGATGCGCTCACGCCCGAGCTGCAGAAGCAGCTCGACGACGTGCTCAAGGCGACGCAGCAGCTCTCGCCCGAGCAGGCGCGGCGCGCCATGCAGAATCTGGCCCAAGCCCAACAGAAGCTGCGCGAACAGCTCGAGCGAAGCGCCGAGATGCTCAAGCGCGCCGCGCTCGAGGGCTCGATGCAGACGCTGCACGACGAGGCGCGCGACATCGCGAAGGGCGAGCACCAGCTCGCCGATTCGCTCGAGCGCAGCGGCGCGCGCGGCGACTCGTCGGCCTCGCGCACGGCGCAGCAGTTGAGCCAGCGTTCGCGCGATCTGGCGCAGAACCTCACCGACTTGCAGAAGCGGTTGCGGCAGGACTCGGCCCAGTCGGGACCGCAGAAATTGCAAGGCGCGCCACAGCGCGCCGATTCCTCCGCGTCGTCCGTCGCCCGCGCCGCGCCCGAGCGCGGCGACTCGGCGTCGCAATCGCAGCAGCGCGATCGCGCCCAACAACGCCAGGGCGCGCAGCAGCAAGGACAACAGGGCCAGCAGGCGCAACAAGGACAGCAAGCGCAACACGGACAGCAAGCCCAACGAGGACAGCAGGGGCAACGAGGGCAACAGTCGCAGCAGGGCCAACAGGCCGGCGGCTCTCGCGCCCAACGATCGAGCGCTGCCGGTCAGGCGGCCCAACAGATGGACGCCGTGCAGCAGCAGCTCGCGGATGCACGCGAGCAGCAGATTCAGGAGTGGAAGAATCAGGTCACGTCCGAGCTCGATCGCTCGATCCAGGAAACGATGCAGCTGGCGCGCGATCAACAGCGGCTCGCCAACCGCGCGCGCAGTGGACAGACCGATGGATTGCGCGCGGACCAGAGCGCGGTGCAGCAGGGCGTGCAACGCATCCAGCAGCGGCTCGACCAGGCTGCGCGACAGTCCGCGCACGTGTCCGCGCGGTCGCAGGGCGCGATGGCGGACGCGAGCCAGCGCGTACAAGCGGCAACGCGCAGTTCGGCCGACGGTGCGCGCGCCGGTGAGGAGATGGCGTCGGACATGGATGACGCCGCGGACGCGCTGAATCGCGCCGCGGCGAGCATGGTGCAGGATCGGGCACGCGCGGCGAACGGATCATCCGCGTCCGGGTTCGCGGAGATGATCGAGGCAATGCGCAATGCGGCGAAACAGCAGGGCGCGGTCAACTCGCAGTCGGCTGGGCTCATGCCCATGCCTGGCGCCGAGCCGTCGGCGCAGATGATGGCGCAGGCGCGGGCGTTGGCCGCGCGGCAGCGTGAGATCGCGAACGGTGTCGACAACGCCGGCAACGGTGAGCAGCGCGCAGCGGAGCTGGCCAAGGAGATGCGGCAGATCGCGGATCAGCTGGATCGCGGCCGCGTGGATCCGTCGCTGCTCGAACGCCAGCAGCAGCTGTTCCACCGCCTGCTGGACGCTGGCCTAACGCTGGAGCAGAACGAGCGCGAGGACCAGGGCAAGCGGCAGGCGGAGACGGCGCGCATCGACACGGCGATCACGACCGGCACCGTGTCGAGCGGCCGTGCGGTGGAAAAATTCCGCGAGCCCACCTGGAACGAGCTCCGCGGCCTGACGCCGGACGAACGCCGCGCCGTGCTGGAGTATTTCAAGCGGATCAATGCGGATCAACCGTAGCGCGGCAGCGATGGTCCTCGCCGCGCTCTGCCTAACGTCAGGCGAGGCGCGCGCCCAGAACCCGGACTCGGTGGGCTCGGCGTATCTCCGCGGACAGGACCTGGAGACGCGCGATCAGTACGATTCGGCGGCGGTGGCGTACCGTCAGGCGCTCGCCCAGACGCCGAACTCTCTGCCGGCGATGCTCGGCCTCGAGCGCGTGTACGCGCAGCTCGGCCGATCCGACTCGCTGCTCCCCATCCTCGATTCGGCGATTGCGCGCGCACCGCGGCTCACGGCACTGCGCGCGGCGCAACTGCGCACGTATCGATCGCTGGGCGATCACGCCGGAATGCAGCGTGCGTTCGATCAGTGGCGGCACGATGTGCCGCACGACCCGGCGCCGTATCAGGAATACGCCCGGATGCTCATCGAGGATGGGTATACCGCGCAGGCCGACACGGTGCTTCAGCTGGCGCAAGCCGAGGCCGGCAGCGGCCGCGGCTTCTCGTACGAGGTGGCGCAGCTTGATGCGGCGATGGGGAAGTGGGAGCCCTCGGCGCGCGCGTGGCGAGAGGCCGTGTCCGACAATCCATATCTTGCCGACGCGGCGGTGTTCGCGCTCTTTCCGACGCCGGCCGGGACGCGCGACGCCGTTAGGCGGGCACTGGCGGCGCCGCCGGTGAGCACGCCGCCGCTCAAGGTGTTGGGCGCGCTCGAGCTCGCGTGGGGCGCGCCGCGCGAGGGGTGGACGGCGCTGCACGTGTTGCGGCCGGACAGCGCGACAGTTGCGGCGTGGCTCGACTTTGCGCACCGCGCCGAACAGGCGAATGCGTGGCTGGTCGCCCGCGACGCGCTCGTCGCGGCCGACCAGGCCGATCCGACGCCGGCGTATTTGGTCCGCGCCGCGAACGACGCGTTCGCCGGCGGCGACGCCGACGGCGCCGCGTCGCTCGCGGCGCGGGCCGAGACGGACCTCGATTCCGCGGAGGCCGCGACCACCGCGCTCCCGATCCACCTGCGCGCGCTGGCTGCGTTAGGCAAACCCGCCGACGGCGCCAGGCTCCTCGACGCCTACCGCAACGCGATGTCCGCCGACGAGCAGTCCCAGGATGCGCGGCTGCTCGCCTGGGGCTGGGTGCGCGTCGGCGACCTCGATCACGCCCGGCAGGCGCTTGCCTCCGGCGGCGGCGACGACGATGCCGCGGCCGGATGGATCGCCCTCTATCAAGGCGACCTGTCCGGCGCGCGCCGCCGGCTCCAGGG
>DAHUXU010000359.1 GCA_027307005.1 Gemmatimonadota bacterium | reverse complement strand
CGGTGCGCGTGCTGATCGAGCGGGCGGAGGACACCGTGCTGCTGACGGTGACGGACGATGGCATCGGCGCGGGCGCGGCGGCGCGGGCGTGGCGGGGCGGGGACGGCGCGGCCAGCTCGTCGGGTGGCGGCGTTGGGGTAGGCAATACGCGGGCGCGTCTCCGCCACCTGTACGGCGACGCGCACCGGTTCGAGGCAGGCGCACGACCCGAAGGCGGTTTCGAGGTCCACATCGAAATTCCGTTCCGCGATGCCGCGGAGTCCACATCACCGGCCATTCTGGAGGTTGTAGCATGACGATGCGTCTCGACACCCTGATCGTCGACGACGAGCCGCTGGCGCGGACGCACCTCCGCGAGCTGCTCTCGGCGCACCCCGACGTGCACATCACGGGCGAATGCGGCAACGGCCGTGACGCGGTGAACATGGTGCGCGAGCTCGAACCCTCGCTGGTGTTGTTGGACATCCAGATGCCGGAGCTCAGCGGGCTCGATGTGGTTCGGGAGATCGGACCGGCGTCGATGCCCGCGGTGATCTTCGTGACCGCGCACGACGCGTACGCGCTCGATGCGTTCGGCGTGTTCGCCGTCGGCTATCTGCTCAAGCCCGTGCAGCCGGAGCAGCTCCAGGCGGCGCTGACGCGCGTGAAATCGATCCAGGCGCCCGTGCAGCGCGACGACGCCGGCATCCGGCTCACCGACACGGTGGGCCCGCCTAACGGAGAAGGGTCGGACCCGGAGCGCCTGGCCATCCGCGTCGACGGCCGCATCGTCTTCCTCAATATTGCGGACATCGACTGGGTCGAGGCGATGGACAACCACGTGCGGCTCCATCTGGGCAGCCGCGTCCACGTCGTGCGCGGCACCCTCACGAACCTCGAGCGCCGGCTGGCGACGGGATTCCTGCGCATCCACCGGTCCACGCTGGTGAACGTGAGCCGCGTGGTTGAAGCCCAACCGTGGTTCGGCGGCGACTTCGTGCTGATCCTCGGCGACGGCACGCGCCTGACATCGGGGCGGAGTCACCGCCCGCAAGTACAGCGATTCCTGCGGCAGAGTCTGTAAGGCGAACGCGTCCGTGGCGCGTTGCGGCTGCATGGTGCTCGCGCACGTTCACGACGGCTGGAACCTACACCTACGCCTGGCAGATTCATGGACCAGCCATGATGTCGGGCTCGGTCACCGTGCAGTAGGTCCTTCACCTCTGGAGAGCGCATGCCTGTTCCGTCGCGAGCGAACGAGTTGTCATCGCCAGGACCCGTGCGGCTCGTTTGCCCGGCGAAAGCGCGCATGTGCGGCGCTGCCGCCGTTCTTGGCCTCGTGATGGCGGCCGTTCCGGCGGCGGCGCAGTGCCGGCCGCCCGAGAACAGCAACGAAGCGAAGCTGCTCGCGTTCTACTCGGCGCCGATCGCCTTCGGCATCGATGCCGCGCCGATGACGCTCGCGCCCGGATCGATCCGCGTGTCGGTCGAGGTCGAACCCATGCCCACGCCTAACGACCAGATCGAGCAGACCCACGTCTGCTTCACGAGCAAGGGTGAGAACACGCGACTGTCGCCGATCTTCGGCCGTCCGCGCATCATGATCGGGTTGCCGGCGGGATTCATCTTCGAAGGGAGCTACGTCCCGCCCATCCAGTTGTACGATGCCAAGCCGCACCTCGGCAGCTTCGCGCTGTCGCGCGCCCAACGGGTGTCGTCGGTGGGCGGCGGATCGCTCACGCTGCTGCTGCGCGCGCACGGCACCGTGGGCCAGGTGCAGGGCCCGATCACCTGTCCCAGGAAAGGGCTGCAGACCGATGACCCGAACGCGCCCTGCTTCGGGACCAACCCGTCGAAGGACACGTTTCATCCGTATATGATTGGCGGAGAAGGCACCTTCTCGCTCACCACGCGGGACCGGCGTTGGGCGTTCTGGGCCGGCGGCGGCGTGAACTGGCTCAAGCCGCGATTTCAGGTCGGCTTCACCGATGGCGCCGGCTTTACCGATTCGACCCGCGTCGAGATCAACCTCACGCGCGGCGTCGTATTCGGCGGCGTGACGGCGCACGTGACGCGCGTCTTCGACCTCTCGGCGCAGGTGTACTCGCAGCCCGCGGATGTGACGACCGTTCGATTCGCCGCCGGCTATATCCTGCGTTGATCCCGCGGCGCGCCGCGTGCGCGCCTCGCCAACCGAGCTTGCCGCGGCGCGGCAAAAGTCACTGATTTCCATCAGTGACCGAACAGATCGCGCCTCCCACGGTTTCGATGCCGCTCGCGCGGCCGGACGACGCGGACCGACAGGCCCAGCTCGACCGCATGAAGCGGCGGGCCACGGGCCTGCTGGTGCTTGCGACTGCGATCTTCGGCGTCACGCGCTGGTACGAGAGCCGCCTGCCCTGGCTCGGCTTCATCCGCGCGACCGCCGAAGCCGCGATGGTGGGCGGGTTGGCCGACTGGTTCGCCGTCACCGCGCTGTTTCGCCATCCCCTGGGCCTTCCGATCCCGCACACGGCCATCGTCGCCGCACGCAAGGACCGGATCGGCCGTACGTTAGGCAACTTCGTCCAATTCAACTTTCTGGCGCGCGAGGTCGTGGCGCGGCGCCTCGCGTCCATGCGCATCGCCGATCGCGCCGTCACGTGGCTCTCGGACCCCGCACACGCGCGGCTCATCGCGCATCAGGTGGCGCTCGGGCTCGCACGCTCGGCGGAAGCATTGCCGGACGACGAAGCGCGCCGGCTCATTGGCGAGGGCCTGGCGGCGCGCGTGCACGCAACGCGCGCGGCGCCGGTGTTGGGATCTGTGCTCACGTTCATTACGACCGACAGCCGGCATCAGGATCTGCTCGATGACGCGCTCGGACTGATCGAACAATCGGTGCGCGAAAATCGCGAGATCATCCGCATCAAGGTCGCGGAGGAGACGCCGTGGTGGGTGCCAGAGGTGGTGGACGAGCGGATCTACCTCAAGATCGTGAGCGCGATCGAGAATCTGCTGCACGAGGTGCGCGAGTCTCCGGATCACCCGTTGCGCGCGAAATTCCACGAGGCGCTGGTGCGGTTCACCGATAAGCTGCGCAACTCGCCCGACGTCATCGAGAAGGCCGAAGCGTTCAAGGAGGAGTTGTTCAGTGCGCCGGTGTTGGACGAGATCGCGACGTCGATCTGGCGCACCGCGCGCACGGGGCTCGTGCGCTATGCGGATCGCGAGCCGGCCGAAGGCGCGGAGCCGGGCGCGCTCGAGCGCGGCATCGTCTCGTTCGCCGCGGCCAGGCGCTCGAACGAGGCGATGCTCGGCGAACTGGACCGATTCATCACCGACGCGACGCTCACGGTGGTGGAGCAGTATCGGCACGAGGTCGGCGAGCTGATCGCGCACACGGTGGCGGCCTGGGATCCGGAGGCGACGTCGCGCCGAATCGAGCTGGCGATCGGCCGCGACCTCCAGTTCATCCGTATCAACGGGACGCTCGTCGGCGGCTTGGCGGGACTCATCATTTACGCGGTGTCCCGGCTCTGGTGACCGGCGCGCGCGTTCCTTCGTGATTATTCTTGTAGGCAGCGAACATGGCCGCACCAGCCCTCATTACCGAGATAGACGATCCCGTCAACGCGCGGATCCTCGCTGTGTCCGAGGACCGCGTGGCGGGGTTTCACGCCGATCCCTTCGACGAGATCGCGCGGCTGTCGGGCGTTCCGTTAGGCACGGTGCTCGAGCGCGTGCGGGCCATGCTGGCCGCGGGCACCATCCGGCGCGTGCGCCAAACGCTGCTCTCCACCAATCTCGCGCCCGGCGCGCTGGTGGCGTGGCGCGTGCCGGCTGCGCGGCTCGACGCCGCCTTCGATTTCATGGTGCGCGACGATCCCTTCTCGGGTCACGTCGTGATCCGGTCCACCGACACCGACACCGAGGGCTCGGCGTATCGGCTGTGGACCACGCTCAAAGTGCCGCAAGGGTTTTCGATGCCGCGGCACGCCGAGCACCTCGCGCGACGCGTCGGCGCGGAGGCGTTCCTGCTCATGCCGGCGAAGGCGTTGTTCACGCTCGGCGTCGGGCACGTGCGGCGGCGCGGGATGGAACCGGGAAGCCGGTCGGATGCGCCGGGCCGGATTCTCGATACGCACATCGTGCGCCTAACGGAGACCGAGTGGCGGGTGTTGGAGCGCCTCAAGCGCGAGCTGTCGGTGGACGAGGTCGTCCGCGACCCGTGGCGCGCGCGGGCCGACGAGGCGCACGTGTCGCTGGATGAATTCCTGCGCGTGGCGCGCGCGCTCGACGAGCGAGGCGTGATTGGACGGTTTTCGACGTTTCTCGAGCACGTCAAGCCCTCCACGGCGGGCACGCGCGTGACGCGATACAACGCGCTCTTTCACTGGCGCGTGCCACCGGGACGCGAGCTCGAGGCCGGATGCGAAGTGGGTCGTCATCACATCCTCACGCACGCGTACTGGCGGGAAGGGGGACCGGCGTTCGCAAACGTGAACATCATGGCCGTGGCGCACGGCACCGACAAAGCGCTGGTGTTGGCGCACAAGGCGGCGATCGATGCGCATCTCGCCGAGGCGTCGATCGACGTGAGGTACACGAACGTGTTCTGGGGTGGACGCAGCGAGATCAAGCCCTCTGAGATTTCACCACTGGCCTACGAGGAATGGTGCACGCGCGAGGGGTTGGATCCATCCGCCATGCGAGACGCGGCCTGATTCCGCGCGCGTGTGC
>DAHUXU010000353.1 GCA_027307005.1 Gemmatimonadota bacterium | reverse complement strand
CGCGCGGGCTGAAGGGAGACTTCCCAGCGGATGGTGCCTTGATGGTCCCGTATCCCTCGGGCTGGCATCCGCCCGCTGTCACGGCTGTCGCGATCGCGCAGACGGTTAGCAGACGGGTCAGCACGCGTCGTCGTCTCAAATCGTTCATCGATCGGGGCTCCGCGGTTTGGCGTTCCAGACCTTCAGCACGTAACCGTCGGCCAGCGCCGCGACGGCCAAGATGCTCCTCGTGCAACAGCTCACTTCTCCCGTGCGCTGGACCGCGCTCGTGCAACGATTGGCGGCCGATCATCCCGGCGCCGTGTTTGTGGAGCTCGGACCGGGCACGGTGCTCTCGAATCTCGTGAAGCGAATCGTGCCTGGCGCGGAAACGCTGCCATGCAGCACGGTCGCCGATGTGAACGCACTCCTCGAGCGACTCGCATGATCAGCATCGACCTCTCAGGTCGGACCGCGCTCATCACCGGCGGCACGCGCGGCATCGGCCTCGCGATCGCGACGTCGCTCGTGCGCGCGGGAGCAGCCGTCGCGATCGCCGGACGCGATGCGGATCGCGCCGCGCAGGCCGCGGCGACGATCGGCGGCGGCGCCCATGGATTCGCCGCCGATCTCGGGCAGCCGGGCGATGCCCAACGATTGGTCGACCGGGCAGAACACGCGTTGGGCTCGTTGGACATCCTCGTCAACAATGCCGGCCTTACGCGCGACAACGTGCTCGTGCGGCTCAAAGACGAAGACTGGGATGCGGTGATCGACACCAATCTTCGCGGCGCGTTCGCCGCCACGCGCGCCGCGGCGCGCGGCATGATGAAGCGGCGCTGGGGACGCATCATCAACATCACGAGCGTGGTCGGCATCACCGGAAACAAAGGGCAGGCCAACTACGCCGCGAGCAAGGCGGGTCTCATCGGCTTGACGAAATCGGTCGCCAAAGAGCTCGCCTCACGCAACGTGCTGGCCAACGCCATTGCGCCGGGATTCATCGACACCGACATGACGAAGGCGCTCACGCCGGATGCGCGTGAGCAGTTGTCCGCCCAGATTCCACTGGGCAGGCTCGGCACACCGGCTGACATCGCGGGACTCGTCGCGTTCCTCGCGTCGGAGCATGCGTCGTACATCACGGGACACGTGTTCGTGGTGGACGGCGGCATGGTCATGTAGCTTTCCGTACCGTTTGGCGACGCGTAAATTGCACCTCAACCACACCCAATTGAGGACCACGTCCATGGCGGATCTCGAGGAGAAGGTCAAGGAAATCATCGCCAAGGAGCTCGGCGTCGAGCGCGAAAAGCTCACCAATGACGCGAGCTTCATGGAGGATCTGGGGGCGGACAGCCTGGATACGGTCGAGCTGGTGATGGAGTTCGAGAAGGAGTTCAACATCGACATTCCCGACGAAGATGCGGAGAAGTTGCGCACCGTTGGCGATGCGATGAACTACCTCAAGACCAAGGTCAAGGAGTAGTGGCGAAGCGGAGGGTCGTCGTCACCGGCCTCGGGGCCGTGACGCCCGTCGGCAACGACGTGGCGACGACGTGGCGCGCCCTCCTCGATGGAAAATCGGGCGCGGGACCGATCAGCAAGTTCGATCCCGAGCGCTTTGCCGTGCGGTTCGCGTGCGAGGTCAAGAATTTCGATCCGCTGCAGTACATGGATCGGAAGGAGGTGAAGCGGTCCGATCTCTTCACGCAGTACGCGGTGGCCGCTGCCACGCAGGCGATGCACGACGCCGGGTTGGACAACGGGGCGCAGTACGACCCCGATCGGTTAGGCGTGATCATTGCCAGCGGCATCGGCGGCCTCAAGACGTTCGAGGAGCAGCACGACAACTTCCGCGAGCGCGGACCCGACAAGGTGTCGGCGTTCTTCATTCCGATGTTCATCTCGGACATCGCCGCGGGCATCGTGAGCATGCAGTTCAACGCGCGCGGGCCGAACTACGCGACGGTGTCGGCGTGCGCATCGAGCGCGCACGCGGTCGGCGAAGCGTTCCGCACCATTCAATACGGCGACGCCGACCTCATGATCGCGGGCGGCGCCGAGGCCACCGTCTCGCCGATGGCGATCAGCGGCTTCGCGAACATGAAGGCGCTGTCCGAACGCAACGACGAGCCGGAGACGGCATCGCGTCCATTCGACGCGACGCGCGACGGATTCGTGATGGGCGAAGGGTCGGCGGCGGTGGTGCTCGAAGAATTGGAGCATGCCAGGAAGCGCGGCGCCCGCATCCACGCCGAGATCGTCGGCTACGGAGCGACCGCGGACGCGTACCATCTCACGGCGCCATCGCCTAACGGTGAGGGCGCGCAGCGGGCCATGCGCCGCGCGCTGCAGGACGCGTCGCTCACGCCCGAGGACGTGCGCTACGTGAACGCGCACCGCACCTCCACGCCGGCCAACGACCTCAACGAAACGCGGGCCATCAAGGCCGTGTTCGATGAAGCGGTGCAGGGACTCAAGGTGAGCTCCACCAAGTCCTGCACCGGCCACATGCTCGGCGCCGCCGGCGCGGTCGAATTCGTCGCCACCACCCTGGCGGTGCGCGACGGGCGGATTCCGCCCACCATCAACTACCGGACGCCGGATCCCGAGTGCGATCTGGATTATACGCCTAACACGGCGATCGAGCGCGACGTCTCCGCCGCGCTGTCCAACAGCTTCGGGTTCGGCGGACACAACGTCACGCTGGCTGTGAAGCGCTTCGACGATTGACCATGGCGCTGCCGCCGGTCCCCGAGATCGACCCCGACCGTATGGGCGATCCCGCCCTGCGCCCGATTGCCGCGAAGGTCGCGGCCGGCGAACGCCTCTCGGCCGGCGACGGCGCCGCGCTGTTCCGGTCGCCCGATCTGTTAGGCGTCGGCCTGCTCGCCGATGCCGCCAACCGCGCGATTCACGGCAAGCGCGTCTACTTCGCCGCGAATCAGCACATCAACCAGACCAACGTCTGCATCCTGCGCAAGACGTGCGTCTTCTGCTCGTACGCACGGCTGCCCAAGGAGAACGGCGCCTACCGGTACACCATGGAGCAGGTGTACGCCGAAGCCGCCGCCAATCCCTACGTGCGCGAGTTCCATATCGTGGGCGGCCTCGACATGCAGGCCGGCCTCGAGTACTACCGCGAGATGTTCCAGGGGCTCAAGCAGCGCCATCCGCAGGTCCACATCAAGGCGCTCACGGCGGTCGAGATCGCGCACATCGCGCGCATCGAGAAGATGTCCATCGAGCAGGTCCTCACCGCGCTGCGCGACGCCGGCCTCGACACGCTGCCCGGCGGCGGCGCCGAAGTGTTCTCGAAGGGCGTCCGCGCGACCATCGCCGACCGCAAGCTCGCCGCCGAAGACTGGATCAACGTGCACCGCATTGCCCACGCGCTCGGCATCCGGTCCAACGCGACGATGCTCTACGGCCACGTGGAAACCATCGAGGACCGCATGGAGCACCTGCAGATGCTCCGCGACCTCCAGGATGAGACGGGCGGCTTCCTCACCTACATTCCGCTCGCCTACCACCCGGACCACAACGAGCTCGGCGTTACGTTAGGCCGTACCGGCACCGCGACGAGCGGCCACGATGACCTGCGCAACCTCGCCGTCGCGCGGTTGTTCCTGGACAACTTCGCGCACGTGAAAACGCACTGGATCATGGTCACGCAGTTCATCTCGCAGATCGCGCTCACCTTCGGGGTGAACGATCTCGAGGGCACCGTGGTGCGCGAAAAGATCTATCACGAGGCCGGCGCCCACACGCCCCAGGGCCTCGCCCTGGACGACGTGCTCAAGTTGATCCGCGGCGCCGGCCGCATCCCCGTCGAGCGCGACTCGCTGTACAACGTGATCCGGACCTTCGAGCCGGACGCCGCCGCCGCCTAACGTGCGCATCGGCCGCATCCCGTACATCAACTGCTATCCCGTGTACGGCGCCATCGACCGCGGCGTCGTCTCCGTCGCAGGCACGCTCGTGGATGGCGTGCCCAGCGAGCTCAACCGGCGCATGACGGCCAACGAGCTCGAGGTGAGCGTCATCTCGGCCGTCGCCTACGCGCGCGATGCCGCCCGCTATCTCCTGCTCCCGGACCTCGGCATCACATCCGACGGCGCCGTGCGCAGCGTGCTGCTGTTCTCGCGCGTGCCGGCGCCCGAGTTGGGCGGCAAGCGCGTGCTGCTCTCGCGCAGCTCCATGACCAGCGTGGCGCTGCTACGCCTCCTCTTCGCCAACGTGTGGCATTCGTCGCCCGAGTTCGCCGCGGGCGACGCCGAGCTCACGAACGTGGCGCAGTTCGCCAACGAGCAGCATGACGCACGGCTCGTGATCGGCGACGCCGCTCTCCTCCTCAACGCCGCGCGCTTGGGCGCCGCCCCGGACGCGGCAGACCATGGCGCTCCCTACCCGTACGCTTATGACCTGGGCGCCGAGTGGAAGCGATGGACGGGATTGCCGTTCGTGTTCGCCGTGTGGGTTGCCCAGCGCTCCGCGCCGGTGCGCGAAGCGCTCGACGTGCATGCGCGGCTCATCGAATCGCGCGACTGGGGACTGACCCATCTCGACCAGCTCGCTGCCCAGGCGTCTCGCGCCACCGGCGTCGCATTGCACACCTGCGCCGAGTACCTTTCCGGACTGGACTATCGGCTGTCGTACGCGCACCTGGCCGGCCTCACCGATTTCTTCAGACGGCTTGCCGCGGTCGGCGAAGTACCCGATGGTTCGCTGGCCTTTCTTCCCGCCCGATGACTATGCGTGACCTCCTCGAGTTCTACACGAACGCGCCGTTGCTCGAGCTGGGGCTCGAGGCCGATCGCGTGCGCCAGGAGAAGCACCCGCACGGCATCGTCACCTACATCGTCGATCGCAACATCAATTACACGAACGTGTGCGTGGCCGATTGCGGCTTCTGCGCGTTCTATCGCCGACCCAAGCACGGCGAGGGCTACACACTCTCGTACGAACAGATCGGCGCCAAAATCGATGAAGCCAAAGCGCTCGGCGCCGTTCAGATTCTGATGCAGGGGGGACACAACCCGTACATCCCCTTCGAGTGGTATCTCGAGCTGCTCAAGTACATTAAGAGGTACCATCCGATTCACATCCACGGATTCAGCCCGAGCGAAGTCGACTTTTTCGCGAAGCTGTTCCGCATGGATGCACGTGAAGTGATCCGTGAGCTCATCAAGGCCGGGCTCAATTCCATTCCCGGCGGCGGCGGCGAGATCCTCGTCCAGCGCGTGCGCGACATCGTCGCGAAAAAGAAAGCGGGCGCGGATCGCTGGCTCGAGATCATGGAGATCGCGCACGAGGAAGGCATGAAGACCAGCGTGACGATGATGTACGGCATCGGCGAGACGCTGGCCGAGCGGTTGGAGCATCTGCAGCGCGTGCGGGATCTCCAGGCGCGCACGCACGGGTTCACGGCGTTCATCTGCTGGCCGCTGCAGCCCGAAAACACGCCCAAGATGTCGCACCAGCCCAAGACCGACGCCACCGATTATCTGCGCACGACCGCCATCGCGCGCATCGCGCTCGACAACGTGCCTAACTTGCAGGCCAGTTGGGTCACGATGGGCATGAAGGTCGGGCAGGTGGCGCTGCGGTTCGGCTGCAACGACTTCGGATCGCTCATGATCGAGGAAAACGTGGTGTCGGCGGCGAACACGACATTCCGCACCACGACCGACGAGATGGAGCGGCTCATCCGCGACGCCGGTTTCACAGCCGCGCGTCGACGACAGGACTACTCGATCATCGCGCCGGCGGCAACGCCAGAGTCCGCGACGGTGGCGGCGTAGCGCTTGCCGCGCACCGGACGTCGAGCCGGTGCGATGCATCCACCTTCGAGCATGGCGCGAGACCGAATGGCCACACGCTGCGGCATCGGCTACGACTCGCACCGCCTCGTTCCGGGCGGACCTCTCAAACTGGGCGGCGTCGCCATTCCGGCGACCGTCTCCCTCTCGGGCCACTCCGACGGCGACGCCGTCGCCCACGCCATCACGGACGCGGTGTTAGGCGCGGCGGGTGCAGGCGACATCGGCGAGATGTTTCCCGATGCCGACCCCGCCAATCGCAATCGCGACTCCATGGATATGCTGCGTCTCGCCGTGTCCCGCGCCGCGATGCACGGCTGGCGCCCGGCGCACGTGGATGTCACCGTGATCGCCGAGCGGCCGCGT
>DAHUXU010000342.1 GCA_027307005.1 Gemmatimonadota bacterium | reverse complement strand
CTCTGCGCGCGTCCAATTTCGCGACGCTGTTGTTCGACTTGCTGACGCCGGAGGAAGAGTCGATGGATGCGGATACGGGGACTTTTCGTTTCGACATCGACTTGCTCGCGGCCCGCCTCGCGGAGGTGACCGACTGGTTGCTCTCCCGCGTGGAGACTCGTGACTTGAACATCGGCTTCTTCGGCGCGAGCACAGGCGCGGCGGCGGCGCTCGTGGCGGCGGCACTCCGGCCCAACGCCGTTGGCGCCGTGGTCTCCCGCGGCGGACGCCCCGACCTGGCGGGCAACTTCTTGCCGATGGTGTACGCGCCAACGCTGCTCATCGTGGGCGGCAACGACCGCCCCGTGATCGGCATGAACGAAGCAGCGATGCGCCGAATGACAAACGCCACGACGGAACTGGTGATCGTCCCAGGAGCTACGCACCTGTTCGAGGAACAGGGTGCGCTCGAGGAGGTGTCACGGCTGGCGCGGGAGTGGTTCGAGGCCAACCTCTGAGGCGCGCGGCAGCGCCGACGGCGCGGCTCCAGCGACTCGCGCCGTCGTGCGTTCGCCAACCGCGCGTCAGGCGGAACCCGCGCGGTCCCGCGTCGACGCAGGCCTCGCGCCCGAACAGCGCCGAGTCGGCATGGACCGAGTCGTATTGCTCTGCCCAGCGCCGAATGACTGCCGCCGCCTCACCGGCGCTCAGATGACGCTCTCGCCTGAGGCGTGGAAGGGCCAGGACCATGCTCGTCACCCCCCGGGCGCGAATCGAGTCAAGGAGGGCGAAGCATGAGGCGTCGTGTGGTGTGACAGACATGAAACCTTCCCGGCAGTGTTGTGGGTCAAGCGCCAGCGGCGGTCGCGGGTGCGCACCGCGGGAGGCGGAAGCTGAATACGGAGCCCTCGCCCACGATGCTGGTCGCCGTCAGATCGCCTCCCATCTCACGAGCAAAGCTGCGGCTGATCGCCAGGCCGAGGCCCGTGCCATCCGCTTTCCGTGTGAGCGTACTGTCGAGTTGCACGAACGGCCGGAAAATGAGCTCCAGCTTGTCGCGCGGGATGCCGATGCCCGTATCCGCGACGCGGATGACGACGTCGGTGTCACCCGGAACGCACGCGACCGTGATCCGACCGCCGGCCTCCGTGAACTTCATTGCGTTCGAGAGCAGGTTGAGGACAACCTGCCGCACGCGAGCTCCGTCGCCGCGCACGCGCAAGGTGGCGTCGCATGGCGCATATTCGTATTGCAACTCCTTCCGCTGCATCTGGACGTGCGCCAGCACTGCAGCCTCGGTGAGCACCTGGTGCACCGAGAGATCGGTCAGCTGGAGCTCGACGCGTCCCGCTTCGATCTTGGCGAATGCAAGGACGTCCTCGATCAGGCCGAGGAGGTGTCGCTGACTTTCCTCGATGCGCTGAAGATGCTTGCGTTGGGCATCGGTGACCGGGCCGTTGATCTCCAACTGCAGGATCTGTACGTAGCCCAGAATCGCGTTGAGTGGCGTGCGCAGCTCGTGGCTCATCGTCGTCAGGAATTCGCTCTTCGCGCGGTTTGCCGCTTCGGCCACGAACTGCGCCCTCGACATGTCTCGATAGTGTACGGCCGCCTCGATGGCGAGCGTGGCTCGGCGCGCGAAGTCCTCGGCGACCGCAAGATCATCCTGTGCGTAGCGGCGGCCCGAACCGGAGCGCGTCGATGCCAGCGTGATGGCGCCGAGGATGCGGGCGCCGGAGCGCAACGGCACGATGAGCAACGATCGAGGATCGAGCGCGCGGATTCGTGCGAGCTCCTCATCGGCCCACCCATCGGATCCCAGGTACGATGGCGGCACGTCCTCGAGGAGGAGCGATTGGCCGGTTCGCAACACATTCGCAACCGGCTCGTCCGCCGCGAACACGGCGGGTCTTGCCGACGGTCCGCTCAATCCGATCGGGTCGGCCTCGTGGTACACGACTTCGGCCCGCGTCGCCTTGCCGTCAGGCTCGCTCACGTCGACGATGCACCACTCGGCGATCGCCGGGACGGCAATGGACGCAATCGCCTCGATGGTCGCGTCGTACCCGACCGAGACGGCGAACGCGTTGGCCGCGTCCGTTAGGAAGCGCTCGCGCCGCTCGAAATCCCGTCGAGCGGTGATATCATGGATCGCGAGCAAAATGAGCGGCGCGCTGTCGCCCTGGAAGGCGATGCGCCGGGCGTTCAGCATCACGACACGACGTCCGATGACGGGGAACACGTGCTCGACTTCGATGTCGCTGAACCCCGTCTCCGTCTGCAGCACCTCGTCTAACACGCTGTGCAACCGCGCGACATTCCATTGTCCGTCGCCTAACTCGAACAGCGACTGCCCGTCGGTCGCGGCGGCCGTGGTCTGGAACATGTCGTAGAACGCTCGATTCGCGCGCTGGACGCGGAACGAGGCATCGATGACGAGCAGCGGCTCGCGGACCGTCTCGATGATGGCCTCGGCGTACCGGCGCGCCTGGTCGACCCGCTCGGCGTGGTGCTTTCGTTCGTCGATGTCCTGATACACGATCACGGCGCCAGTGATCATCTGCTCCGCAGTCCTGTAGGGTCGGACGAGCATCGAGTACCACCGTCCCCGGGTATCCCGCACCTCGCGCTCGCGCACGGCCAGTGTGGTGACGACCTCGCCGATCAGCTTCTCGATCTCCGGGAGGTCGACATTCGCGTGGAGATCGCCGATGCGCCGGCCGACATCGGTCGGCACGATGTTCATGAGGCGTTCGGCGCCAGCGGTGAAGCGGCGGATGCGCAGATCGGTCCCGACGATGACTGCGGGGATGTGCATGCTGGTGAGGAGATTCGTCAGGTCGTCATTGAGCGTGGCGAGCTCGCCGTTCCGGGCACGCAACTCGTCGTTCAGCGTCGCAAGCTCCTCGTTGGCCGACTGAAGCTCTTCCTTCGCCGTCTCCAGCTCTTCGTTCGCGCTCTGCAATTCTTCGTTGGCGGATTGCACCTCCTCGTTCGCCGCTTGCAACTCGCTGATCGCGAGGCCGTGCTCGTCTGCGATTTCCTGGAGACGCCGCTTGGCGGCCTCCAGCTCCTGGACGATCTCACCGCCGGCCTCGCCCCCCTGCCTAACGGAAGGCGGCTTGCTCTCGCCGCGGCGACGGACGCGGCGCTCACGGGCGCGCCGGCGCGTTGCGATCGCGCGATCGACGTCCTCGAAGAGAACCACGAAGAACTGAGCCTCGGACGAAACGACCTTGAACGGAATGACTTCGAGGCCCACGTAGCGAAGCGTGGCGTCGTCGTGGACCAGAATGCCCTCTGCGCGCACGACATCCGCCTCCTTGCGCGCTTTCCGGATCGCGGCCCGCAGCTCGGAGCGAAGGTCATGCCGAGCCATGTCGAGCAGATCGAAGCTGGCTGTTCCAGCGGCCGGCTCGAGATACGCGCCTGTACGTCCGCGGAAATGCACGACCTGCAGTTGGTCATCCACCACGACGCCGGCGGGAGCGTAGCTGCCGAGCACGATCTGGTCGGCCGCGCGCTGGACTTCCGTGGCCGATTGTGGTCGATGTGGGTCTTTCGCCGACAACACCGCGAGCGCGTTCGGTTTCCGGGATGCGGGGAAGTCGAGGAAGTGGGGGCGACCCGGGGTCATCTGCCGAGCGTAGATACGAAGGCTCTTGTCGATCGGTGCGAACATCGCGGACGCAGCGCCCACGGACTCGGAGTTCCCGAGCACCAGAATGCCGTCGGGTTTCAGCGCATAGTGAAAGAGCGCGAGAATCCGTTCGTGCAAGTTAGGCTGCAAGTAGATGAGCACGTTGCGACAGCTGATCAGGTCCAACTGGGAGAACGGCGGATCGCCCGTAAGGTTCTGCGGCGCGAACACGCAGAGCTCGCGGATGGCTTTGGCGACGCGATATCCGTGCGCCTCCCTGACGAAGAAGCGACGCAGGCGCTCCGACGAGAGATCGGTCTCGATCGCGTGCGGATAGAGTCCCGCTCGGGCGCTCGCAATCGCCGCGTTGCTGAGATCCGTGGCGAACACCTGTATCGGCGTGCTGCGCGGCGAGCTGCCGAGCGATTCCACGATACAGATTGCAATCGAGTACGCTTCCTGGCCGGTGGCGCATCCGGGGATCCATACACGAATCGACTCCTCCGGCTTCCGCCGTTTGAGCAAGTTGGGGAAGATCGATTTCGCGAGGGCGGCGAACACGTCGGGATCGCGGAAGAACCGCGTGACGCTGATGAGCAAGTCCGCATACAGGGCGTCCACTTCCGCCGCGTTGGCGTGCAACATCTCCGCGTAGTCGTCGAACGCATCCGCGTTGCGCATCACCATGCGTCGCAGGATGCGGCGATGGACGGTGCCGACCTTGTACTGCGAGAAGTCGACGCCCGTTCGTTGCCTAACGAGATCCAGGATGGGCGCGAGCGTGCCGGGGGATGGTGTGCGTCCGGAGTCCGGCCCGCCGTTGCCGAGCGGGTGCCCGATTCGCACCAGGTGCGTTGCGATGTCGGCCGGCGGCAGCACGAAGTCCACGCAACCGGTGGCCGCTGCTGCGCGAGGCATTCCGTCGTAGCCGGCCGAGGCCGGGTTCTGAGCGAAGGTCATCCAGCCCACGCCCTTGATCGCCTCGAGTCCTAACGCGCCATCCGAGCCCGTGCCCGAGAGGACCACGCCGACGGCATCGCTGCCGTGCACATCGGCCACGGAACGGAAAAATACATCGATCGATCGTGCCGGACCGCCGGTGCGGTCGCGCGGCACGAGCCTCAGATGGCCATCCGCCAGCGTCATCTGGACGCCGGGAGGGATGACATAGGCATGGTCGGCTTCGATGCGCAGGCCGTCGGTCGCCTGCATCACGGGAATGATCGTGGCGCGGGCGAGCAGGTCGGCCAGAATGCTTTCGTGCGCGGGATCGAGGTGTTGAACGAGGACGTACGCGAGTCCGGTGTCGGCAGGGAGTTGGCCGAGCAACTGCGTGAGTGCGTCGAGGCCGCCCGCTGACGCTCCAACCGCGACAACACGAACGAGAGGCGCGTCGTTCGTCCGGCTCGAACCTGCGGTGACGACTTTCGTCACGGTCACTGGGCGGACTGCCTCGCAAGCACGGATCGTTCGCCGCGTGTCGCCCGCAGGCCGGGGCCGATGAACGACCACGAAGAGATAGTGATCACATGGTGCGGCATCGCGGACTCTCGGTTGCAAAGGCGTCGCCAGAAGCGCCGGTGAGTTCTACACGTGGCCTGTCGCAATCTGGTGACCGTTGCGACATCCTGAATTGCTTCGATATGCGGTGCTGCTTGTCAAGTTTGTCGCGCGGCTGCCGAAGCGATCTGCATTCGGCAGACCAGACCGGGCGCGTTGGGTGCCCGGTCGTGTCCGCCTGGGTACGTTAGGG
>DAHUXU010000337.1 GCA_027307005.1 Gemmatimonadota bacterium | reverse complement strand
CCTAGCGTCCTCGATGGCGAAACTGGCGGCGCATATGACCGAAATGGAAACGCGAGACGAGGCCAAGAAACGCTCGGATGGGCGAGAGAAACAGCTTTCGCTTGGCGCGCGTGATGCCGACGTAAAACAGTCGCCGCTCTTCCTCCAGCTCCTTCGGCGCATCGTGCGTACGCGAGAGCGGGACGAGTCCCTCCTCGAGGCCGGTGATGAACACGAGCGGAAACTCGAGGCCTTTCGCGTTGTGGAGCGTCATCAACGTCACGGCATCCGCCGTCTTGTCCTGCCGGTCGAAATCGGTGACGAGCATCGCGCGCTGCAGGAAGTGATCGAGGGGCGTGAGGCCTAACTCGCCGCCTTCGTCGATCACCGTCTCGGCCGCGCCGGTGAGGAGCTCGCGCACGTTGTCCAACCGGTCGAGCCCGTCCTTGCCCTCGGCGCGCAGCGCGTCCTCGAAGCGGATCTCCTCGATGAGCTGCAGCAGCAGCTCGTCCACCGCCGCGTCGGTCGCTCGCGCGCGAAACCGCGTCACGAGCGCCGCGAAGCCGATGAGCGCCTGACGCTGCGCGGGGCGCAGGCCGTCGTGCAGGTCGGCGCGGCCGGCGGCCGCGAGCAGCGGGATGCCCGCTGCGCGCGCCCGTGCGGCGAGCTGCTCTATGGTCGATTCGCCTAACCCACGGCGCGGCGCGGCCACGGCGCGGCGAAACGCCTCGTCGTCGGCCGGATTCGCGATGAGCTTGAGATAGCTCACCAGGTCGCGGATCTCGCGCCGGTCGTAGAAGCGGACGGCGCCCACGAGCCGGTATGGAATCGCTCGCGCGCGGCAGGCGTCTTCGAGCGCGCGGCTCTGCGCGTTGGTGCGGTAGAGGATCGCGATGTCCCGTAAGGCGAGCGTTTCATCGGCCGCCCGTCGCGACAGGAGCTCCGTGGTGACGAACTCGGCTTCGTCGCGCTCGTCGAGGCTCCCGACGAGCGTCACGGTTTCACCGGCGCCGCGCGTGGCGCGCAGCGTCGTGCCGCGCCGGCTCGTGTTGGCGCTGATGACGGCGTTCGCCAGCGCGAGCACCTGCGGCGTGGAGCGATAGTTCTCCTCGAGACGCACGACGCGCGCGGCCGGAAAGTCCTTCTCGAAGTCGAGGATGTTGCGGATGTCGGCCCCGCGCCAGCCGTAGATGCTCTGGTCGTCGTCGCCCACCACGAGGACGTTGCCGTGCTCGCCGCCTAACAGAGAGATCAGCCGGTACTGCGCGCGATTGGTATCCTGGTATTCATCCACCAGGATGAACTGGAAGCGGCGCCGGTAGTCGGCCAACCGCTCGGCATGCTGTTCCAGCAGCCGCACCGGCAACACGAGCAGATCGTCGAAGTCGGCTGCGTTCGCGTCGCGCAGCGCGCGCTCGAGCAGCGGATACACCACGGCCGCGGCACGCTCGACGGGATGCAGCGCGCGCGCCGCGTATTCCTCCGGCGTCACCAGCGCGTTCTTGGCATCGGAGATCTCGGCGCGCAGCGCTTTCGGCGCCCATTCCTTGGTGGAGATGCGCGCCTGCTCCATCATCCGCCTAACGAGCGCGAGGCTGTCGTCCTCGTCGTAGATCGTGAAGCTCGCCGTGCGTCCCACGAGCGGCGCCTCGCGGCGCAGCATCCGCGCGCCGATCGCGTGGAACGTTCCCGCCCACATGCCCTCCGGCTCCTCGCCCAACAATCGCGCCACGCGCTCGCGCATCTCCCCCGCCGCCTTGTTCGTGAACGTGACCGCGAGAATGTGCCGCGGATCCACGCCGTGGTGCTCGATGAGCCGCGCGATGCGCGTCGTGAGCACGCGCGTCTTCCCGGAGCCCGCACCGGCCAGCACGAGAATCGGTCCCTCGAAATGCAAAACTGCCTCGCGTTGCGCGTCGTTGAGCGAGGCCAGAACGTCCGGCGAGATGGCGGTGCGACTCATCCCTGAAGTATAATGTCGAACGTCGCGCCTTTCTCGGACGGCGCGAGCACGAGTCGCCCGCCGTGATTCTCTTCCACGATGCGCTTGGCGAGCGAGAGACCAATCCCCCACCCCGACTGCTTGGTGGAATAGCCCGGCTCGAAGATGCGCGCGCGCAGCTCGCGCGGCACGCCGGGTCCATCGTCGGCTACACGCACACGCACGCGATCCGGATCGAGCCGCTTCGTGGTCAGGTACAATCGGCCGCCGCGACCCGCGAGCGCGTCGAGTCCGTTCTTGACGAGCACCTCGAGCGCCCATTCGAGCAGCACCTCGTCTCCTTCGATCACGATCGGCTCGTTCGCGCGCGACGCCACGAGCGTGACCGCGTGGGCCAGCGTCGGCACGCGCGCCTGGAAATACGCGCCGACGCGCACCACCAGGTCGCCGAGATCGAGCTTGTCGCGGCGCGGCGGGCGGCCGATGCGCTCGAAGCGATGCGAAACGCGCTCGAGCCGCTCCAGGTCCGCCTCCATGTGCCGCGCCGCCGATGCCGAGACCTCGTCGTCCGCATGATCGCGCAACAGCTCGATCCATCCGCTCAAGCTCGAGAGCGGCGTCGCCAACTGGTGCGCCGATTCGCGCGCCATGCCGGCCCACACGCGTTCGCGGTCGGCGCGGCTTCGCGTGCGGACCACGTACACGATCGCGGCTCCCGTTAGGACGAGCAGCGACGCCAGCAAGAGCGGAATGAAGCGCAGACTCGTGATGAGCACGCTGTCGCCGAAGTGCACCTTGCCGATGCCGGGCTCGATCACCGGGGCGTTCTGCTTGTCGAGCGATTCGACGTACGCGCGCACCCGCGGATCGGTGAGCGGCGCCGAGAACGGCAGATTCACCGCCGCCGTGGGCATCCCCGCCGTGTCGGTGATGACGACCGGAACACCGAGCTCGTTGATCTGCTGCGAGAGCGCGAGCAACGCGGTGTTGCCGGATTCTTCGGTCGGATCGGTGAGCGCTTGATACACGCGCGCGTACATCGCGCCGTAGCGTCCGGCGTCGCGCCGCAGTTCGCGCACGACGCGCCGCGAGTACACGGTGTACGCGCTGAGAAGGACGGCGAGCAGTCCTCCGAGCAGGACGACCGTCGCGCTGCGCCGCATGGGCGTTAGCCGAGCGTATCCGCGCCCAGGTACGGACGCAGCGCTTCCGGCACGGCGACGGTGCCGTCGGCGCGCTGATGGTGCTCCAGCAGCGCCACGATCGTGCGCGGAAAGGCGAGCCCCGACCCGTTGAGCGTGTGCACGAACCGCGGCTTCTCACCGGGGCCGGGGCGGTAGCGAATGTTCGCGCGCCGCGCTTGAAAATCCGTGAACGTGGAACACGAGGAGACCTCGAGCCATGCGCCGACGCCGGGCGCGAACACCTCGAGGTCGTAGGTCTTGGCGCTCGAGAACCCGGTGTCGCCGGCGGCGAGAATCTTCACGCGATACGGCAGCTCGAGCTTTCTGAGCGCCGCTTCGGCGTGCGACGTGAGCAGCTCGAGCTGCGCATTCGAGTCCTCCGGCGTCACGTACCGCACGAGCTCGACCTTGTCGAACTGGTGCACGCGGATCAGGCCGCGCGTGTCTTTGCCGTGGGCGCCAGCCTCGCGGCGGAAGCATTGCGAGTACGCGGTGAGCGCCATGGGCAGGTCGCCCGCATCCAGCACTTCATCGCGATAGAGGTTGGTGAGCGGGACTTCGGCGGTCGGAATGAGAAAGAAGTCGTCGCTGGTGACGTACGCATCCTCCTCGAATTTGGGCAGCTGGCCGGTGCCCGTCATCGAGCGGCGGTTGACCAGCGTCGGCACCCACATTTCCTCGTAGCCGTGTTCGCGCGCGGCGAGGTCGAGGAAAAACGCGAGGAGCGCGCGCACGAGCCGCGCGCCGCCGCGGCGGAAGACGATGAAGCCCGAGCCGGCGATCTTGGCGCCGCGCGGCAGATCCAGGATGCCTAACTGCTCGCCCACTTCCCAGTGCGGCCGGACGCCATCGTGCGACCGCGGCTCGCCCCAGCTGCGGAGCACGCGGTTGGCCTCCTCGCCGCCCTCGGGCACGTCGCCTAACGGAATGTTCGGCAGCTCGTACTGCAGCCGCTCGAGCTCGGCGAACTGCCCGTCGTACGTGTGCTGGAGCGCCGCGATCTCGTCGCCTAACGCACGGGTGCGGGCAATGACGTCCGACGCATCCTCGCCGCCCTTCTTGCGCCTCGCCACGTCCTGGCTGGCCGCGTTGCGCGCCGCCTGCTTCTCCTCGATCTGCGCGAGCAGTGCGCGGCGCTCGCGATCGAGCGCCTCCGCCCGGTCGATCACCGGGCCGAGCGTCTCGAGCTTCCCGCGACGGCGCATCCCGTCGCGAAGCGCCGCGATGTTCTCGCGCAGGAGCTTCAGGTCGTGCACGTCAGAATGTGGGGAGGCCTTCCTTGAACGATCGGAATCCGCAATTCGGGTCGACCACGATCCGGAAATAGATGGTGTTGCCCGCCGGATTCGTGAGCTCGTCGAACGGAGTGTAGTTGATGCTGTCGATGACGATCTTGGAATAAATGAACATCTGCGACGTCACCAGTTGGGCCGTGCATCCGCTCGACGCGGCCTGAACGACCAGAATCGTCCCGGGGTTGAGCGGCACGACCGTGCTGTCGTTGTAGGACACGTTGGGCGCGAACGTGATCGCATCGAACGCCTGCGTGGAATCGACGATGAACCCCGCGCTGCCGAACGACGCCACGGCGCGCGGCGGCTCGGCGTACGCCTGCGGATTCCCGAGGCTGTCCGGCCGAATGTCGAACACTATGTCGTAGTGCGTCGTCGGGCTCGTCGTGACGAGCTGGGGTCCGAACGTGTTGAGGGCGGTGGGCGCGTTGGTCGGCGCCTGCGTCAAACCGTACACGGCGAGCGTGTCGGTGATGACGTCAACCGTGGCGTGGACGGCGAACGGATTGCCGCACGCGGACGTCGCGAGCACGGCAAGAGCGCCAAAGGTCAAGACCAGCGATCTGGCCGGCATGTGGCTGTGCAATGGGGAACTAAGCATCGTGGTGGATGGCGGAACGATACCGACGCGGCGGTGCGGTTT
>DAHUXU010000304.1 GCA_027307005.1 Gemmatimonadota bacterium | reverse complement strand
ATACCGTGATCGGCGCCGGAACGAAGATCGACAACCTCGTGCACATCGCGCACAACGTGCGCATCGGCCGGCTCTGTCTGATCATGGCGCAGGTGGGCATCGCGGGATCGGTGCACATGGGCGACGGGTGCATTCTCGCGGGGCAGGTGGGGGTGAGCGGGCATCATGACATCGGCGCCGGGGCCCGCCTGGCGGCGCAGGCCGGGGTGTTCGGCGACATTCCCGCGGGGCAGACCTGGTCGGGCTATCCGGCGCGTCCGCACGGCGAGCAACTGCGCGCGCACGCCGCGCTGTACAAGTTGTCGGGGCTCATGCGGCGCATCGAGAAAATGTTGGAGCGCGACACCGGGTGAGCGACCAGCGCCATTCGATTGCGCAGGCGGTGTCGCTCGAGGGGATCGGACTGCATCTCGGGAGGGCGTGCCGTCTCACGTTCCGGCCGGCGGAGGCTGGCACGGGCGTGGTCTTCCGTCGCGTGGATCTCTCGGGGGAACCGAGCATTCCGGCGCGGGCGGATTTTGCGGTGCTGAGCGACCGGCGGACGCAGCTCGGCAGCGGGCCGGCGGCGCTGCACACGGTGGAGCACGTGTTGGCGGCCGTGGCGGCGCAGGACATCGACGACCTCGTGATCGAGATGGACGGGCCGGAGCCGCCGATCCTGGACGGCAGCGCGGCGCCGTACTTCGATGCGTTAGGCAGGGCGGGGATTGCCGATCGCGGTGGGGCGGTGCAATATCTCGCCGTGACGCGCCCGATGTCGGTGAAGTGCGGCGAGTCGACGTACGAGGTGCTGCCGGCGCCGTCGTTGTCGCTCAAGGTGACGATCGATTTTCCGCATCCGCTGATCGGCCGGCAGACGTTGGACATGGGCGTCACGCGCGATTCGTTCGCGCGGGAGCTGGCCGGCGCGCGGACGTTCGGATTCACGCGCGAGGTCGAGATGCTGTCGCGGATGGGACTGATCCGCGGGGCCTCGACGGCGAACGCGCTGGTGTTGGACGACACGGGGCTCGTGGATGCGGAGCTCCGTTGGGCGGACGAGTTCGTGCGGCACAAGACGATGGATTGCGTGGGCGATCTGGCGCTGGCGGGTGCGCGGGTGCGGGCGCGTGTGATCGCGATCAAGCCGAGCCATCGCGGCACGGTCACGCTGGTGCAGCAGATGGTCACGCAGGCCAGCCGGGAGGGCGAATCGCGGATGCTTGGGATCGAAGACATCATGAAGGTGCTGCCGCACCGATATCCGTTCTTGCTGGTGGATCGCGTCCTCGAGATGGAGCCGCGGAAGCGGATCGTCGGCATCAAGAACGTGACGATGAACGAGCCGTTCTTTCAGGGGCACTTTCCGGGGCATCCGGTGATGCCGGGCGTGCTGATCGTGGAGGCGATGGCGCAGGTGGGCGGGATGCTGCTCATGGGCGCGGTCGAGGATCCGGAGAACAAGATCGTGTACTTCATGTCGCTGGACAACGTGAAGTGGCGGAAGCCCGTCCGGCCGGGCGACCAACTGCGGTGCGAGCTGGAGATGATCCAGATTCGCGGGCGCGTGTGCAAGATGCGCGGGCTGGCGAAGGTGGAGGGCGACCTGGTGTGCGAGGCGGACATGGCGGCGATGGTCGTCGACCGATGAGCGCGCGCATCCACCCGTCGGCGATCGTGTCGCCCGATGCGCAGTTGGGCGACGGGGTGGAGGTGGGGCCGTGGGCCGTGATCGGTCCGTCGTGTGTGTTAGGCAACGAGTGCGTCCTGGCGATGCGCGCGGTGCTCGAGCGAAACGTGACGCTGGGCGACGGCGTGCGCATCGGCATCGGGTCGGTGATCGGCGGCGACCCGCAGGATCTCAAGTTCCAGGGCGAAGAGACGCGCGTCGAGATCGGCGATGGGACCGTGGTGCGCGAGTACACGACGATCAACCGCGGCACGTCGCAATCGTTCAAGACCACCGTTGGGCGCGACTGCTTCATCATGACGTACGTGCATCTCGCGCACGACTGCCACGTGGGCAACGGCGTCATCATTTCGAACGGCACGCAGCTCGCGGGACACATCACGGTCGAGGACCGCGCGATCATTTCCGGGATGTGCGCGATCCATCAGTTCGTGAAAATCGGCACGCACAGTTTCGTCGGCGGCGCGTCGCGCGTGCCGCAAGACATTCCGCCGTATCTCAAAGCCGTCGGGAATCCGATCAAATTGTATGGGCTCAACAGCGTCGGCTTGCAGCGCGCGAATTTCGAGCCGGCGGTGCTCCGCGAACTGAAACGGGCCTATCGGCTCGTCTTTCGCTCGGAGCTGAACGTGTCGCAGGCAATGGAGCGCGCGAACACGGAGCTCGAGATGTTCCCCGAAGTGCGGCATTTTCTGTCGTTCGTGGACGGCAGCGGCCGCGGCGTGGCGACGTGAGCGCGCCGCGCATCGGCGTCGTCGGCGCAGGGAGCCTGGGCTACCACCACGTCCGGCTGCTGCGCGACCTGCCTAACGCAGACTTCGCCGGCTTCTACGACATCGACGCGACGCGCGTCGCCACGGTGCAGGCGGAGCTCGGCGCCACCGCGGCGCCGTCGCTCGCGGCGCTGCTCGACCACGTGGACGCCGTCACGGTGGTCGTGCCGACACCGGCGCACCACGCCGTCGCCAAGCAGGCGCTCGCGCGCGGTGTGCACGTGCTGATCGAGAAGCCGATCGCGACCACGCTCGAGGAAGCGGACGACCTGCTGGCGACCGCTCGCGCGACCCACGCGCTGGTGCAAACCGGACACGTCGAACGGTTCAACCGCGCGATCCGCGCCGCCCTGCCGCACATCGCCGAGCCGCGATTCGTGGAGAGCAATCGGCTGGCGCCGTTCAATCCGCGCGGATCCGATGTCGCGGTCGTGCTGGATCTGATGATCCACGACATCGACCTCGTGCGCACGCTCGTCGGCGGACAGGTGACCGAGCTCGCTGCCGCGGGCGTGCCGGTGTTGACGCCATCGGTGGACATCGCCAACGCGCGGTTAGGCTTCGACTCCGGCGCCGTGGCGAACATCACGGCAAGCCGTGTGTCGCGCGACCGGTTCCGCAAGCTGCGGATCTTTCAGCGCAGCGGGTATCTCTCCCTGGATCTCGCGCAGGGGACAGGCGAGTTCTACCGGCTGCGCGACGATCTCAACGTGGCGGCGCTCGCCGCGGCTCCGCGGCAGCTCGAGGACTTCATGGAGCGCGTGCCGCTCGACGCGCCGGCGGGTGAGCCGCTCCGCCTCGAGCTCGAGAGCTTCGTGGCCGCGGTGCAGGGTACGCAGCCGGTCCTGGTGAGCGGCGACGACGGGCGAGAGGCGCTCGCCCTGGCGCTGCGCATCATGCGTGCGATCGAGCGATCGATGCCGGTGCTCGCCGGATCGCCCGGTGCGTGAGGTGCTGTTCGTCGCCGGCGAAGCGTCCGGCGACCTGCACGCGTCCGGAGTCGCCGAAGAGTTGCGCCGCAGAGTCGCGGATGTGCCGCTCGTTGGCATCGGCGGTGCGCGCATGGAGCGCGCAGGCGTTCACCTCATCGAGCACACCGACCGTCTTGCGGTGATGGGGTTTTTCGAGGTGCTCAAGCACGTACCGCGGCACTACGCCCTGCTGTCCGCGCTCAAGCGGCGGCTCAAGTCCGGTGCGGTGGGTCTCGTGGTGCTGGTCGACTATCCGGGCTTCAACATGAAAGTTGCCGCGGCGGCGCATGCGGCGGGCGTGCCGGTGCTCTACTACATCACGCCGCAGGTGTGGGCGTGGGGCGCCGGTCGGCTTCGCGCGCTGGCGCAGACGGTGACGCGGGCGGCGGTGATCCTGCCCTTCGAGGAGGCGCTGCTGCGGTCCCACCGCGTGCAGGCGACGTTCGTTGGCCATCCGCTGCTGGACCGCGCGGCGGCCGCCATGCCGTCGCGCACGGCGGCGCGCCGCGCGCTCGGCCTAACGGACGAGGAGCGCGTGCTGGCGCTCTTCCCGGGAAGCCGCGCACAGGAGATCGCCCGCCACCTGGGTCCGTTCCTCGAGACGGCGCGGATGCTCGAGCGGCGGGTGCACGGCCTCAAGGTGGTGGTGAGCGTTGCGCCCGGCATCGCGCTCGACGGTGCGCGGTCGCCGTATCCCTTGGTGCACGACTCTTCGTTCTCGGTGTGGCGCGCGGCGGACGCGGCGCTCTCGAAGAGCGGGACGTCCACCCTCGAGGCCGCGGTGGCGGGGTGTCCGTTGGTGGTTGCCTACCGCACCGGCGCGGCGAGCTACGCGATCGCGCGGCGCGTGGTGACCATTCCGCGGATCGGGCTCGTGAACGTCGTGGCCGGCGAGTCGCTGGCGCCCGAATTCCTGCAGAACGCGGTGAATCCGGCCGCGATGGCGGATGCGCTCGAGCCGCTGCTCGACCCGAACAGCGTGGCGCGCGCGGCGCAGGTGGCCGGACTCGCTCGCGTCCGGGAGAAGCTCGGCACGCCCGGCGCCGCCGCGCGCGTGGCCGAGATGGCGCTGGCGCTCGCGCAATGACGGCCGCG